>JANMZU010000528.1:0-4947 GCA_031383585.1 Betaproteobacteria bacterium | reverse complement strand
TGTTTGAGCGAAGCCGGGGCCTCGTTCGCGGCGGTCGCAAAGCCCGAGAACGTGAAGCGGCGTGGTGACGCCAGCGTCAGGTTGCCGCTACCCTCCAATTTTAACGCGCCGTTGGATCGCGGGATGGAGAAGTTAACCGTGGTTGCTGTTCCTTGCAGGGCGATTTCGTGGCTGCCGACGGCGGCATTAACGACGCCGCCCAGCACAAAGTTTTTCACCTGCAAGCCCATGGTGCCATCAACACGAGAGACGCCATCGGCATTGCCGGGAAAGCCAATCGTCAGCGATTCGCCGCTGCCTTGTTGCAGCCGCAACTGGCCTTGAGGTGCAAACACGGCGGCGAGGCGGTGCGCTGTAGACAGCAGCCGGGCATCAGCGGTGACAGCGGTATCGCGCAGTTCGATACTTCCAGATCGCAAGCCGAGACGGCTGGTGCCCGTTATTGCCGGGCCGTGGGCAGTGACATGAAAGCCAAGCCGCAAGCGCAGCAGGGCGGATGGCTCAAATTGCCATGCGACCGGTACGTTAAGGGCCGTGCTGTCGGTCGACACGATGACGCGGCCGCGACCGTTCCAGATGCTGCCGCCGTCAGTTGCGAAACGGATTTGCGACTCGGGCGGCACGAGACGTTCCAGCAACGCGGCAGGTGCCAACGCAATTAGACTGATGACGAAAGAGATTGCGGCCAACCACCACCAGCGAACCAATCTCATCGCTGACCGAGCAGAATCTTCCTGCGCAATCATTTACCCGGACTCGACGGGCGTGCGGCCGGTTTGGCAATACCTGCCTCGAAGTCAAGGCGCATATCGACCGCTACCGCCGTCGTCGCTTCAGTCGCGCGCACGAGCGAAGTCTCTCCCAGTACCAGCCCATAGGCAGTGATCGCCTCGCCGGTCTTATCCCACCAACTGGCGTACTCAATTGCCGGAATAACGACGCGAAATCCATCTGGCACAGGCGTAATCTGCGCCGCCGGTCCAAACATCAATTGCAGAGTGGCGGCGCTTGCTGCCACGCGCGGCGCTGATGCTGCCATTGGCTCTTTGGCAAGCGCTGCAACCTCGGTAGCCTTGCCACGCATAACGGCGAGCTGTGATTGCAATTGCGGAATACGCTGTTGCAGCGCCAGACGCGTATTCAGCGCGGGCAGCAACACGTAGGCAAGTAAAACTGCAGCGAACAATAGAATTACCGCAAATGTCAGCATCGTGCGCTGCTTTGGCGTCAGGGAATTCCATCGAGCAACAGCTGGTTTTGCCGCTTGCCTCACACGTTTCTGCAAGCCATCGACGAACGAAAATTGGGTTGCCATCAACGCGCCGCTTTCATGCTTAAACGAACGACATTGCTCGCATCAACCGCAAACGTTACGCCAGCCACGCTGGCAGCTTGTGCCTTAAGTGTCGATTGCATCTGTGCGTCTGGCACGGTGACATCGAGACTCGCCACACCATCGGCGAGCGTGACGCGCTGCGGAACCAGCGTCGGCGCGACGCTGAGAATCGACGTGAGCTGCGCCAGCAACAACCGTGCATCGTTGGCAGATCCCTGGCCGCGCGCGCGCTTCATGGCGTCGAGGTTGCGCTGCATTTGCAGCGGTGGATCAACAATCGCTTGCGCCAAAGGAAATGCGTCTCGAAAGACCTGAATCATTTCCCGCTCAAGCGAGACCCTTCGCTGATCGAGGCGCCTTGCATCGATGACAATAAAGGCCGCCTGCAGACTCGCAATCACCGCAAGCAAGATTGCGACCGGTTTCAGCATTGTGGCTATTCCTGAATCCTTTGCCCGCGTCGCAAAATCGCCCGACAACAGATTTCCGGCGATCGTCGCTATCATGCGAGGCGAGGGCCTCGCAACGATGCGTACAGGAGTATCAAGAACGCGTTGCCAGTTGGCAATCCAATTGGCATCGGCGAACTGGTCCGTAAATATGGCCAATTGCGACGGTGCGATGTTGTGGCCGCGTGCCTCTTTTAGCGCCAGCGCCAAGCCAAACGGCGGATCGGGCGGAATGCCGCCGTCTTGCTTTTCGTTGCTGTCGACATCGAAGCTGTAGGCGAAGCCATCGGCGCGTCGCGCGAGGCCGTGTGCGCCTTCCAGCAGCAGGCTCCATTCGCTGCCAGAGACGGGTATGAGCGCTGCCGCTGACACCGCCTGAGACGCCTCGATGCCAGCGGCGCGCAGCCAGCCAAGTGCACTGGCGAGCCAGGCACGATCAATCGCCGCGACCACATGCATGTTGCCGCCCGTCGCTGCTGCACCCAGTACGACCGCATGCACCGTGGACGGATCGATGGTCAGCTTATCCTCAATGGCATAGCGGAGGAGTGCGTCCCGCTTGGCTAGGGACACCGTCGGTAGCGGGGTTTCAATATAGACCACGCGGCGGGCCGGAATGACCACCACCGTGCGTTCGGCACGCGGCACGCTGATCAATGGGGTTGCGGTATTGCCACTGTCGCGCAGCAAGTTTGATTGACGATCAAACAGCTGCCAGGTAACGCAGGCTTCGGCGTTAAAACTGGGCAAGTCCGGGATGTGCAGCAGGAGTTGGAGGTTTTGCAACGGATACGGCCTTGGTCAATCGTCTTTGAGCCAAATTATACGTGGCCATGCTGCTGCATTCGGTGCGGCTGCGTTTGCAGGCTGTAGCTGAAACAGGGCAGATTGGCGCAACTGCGCGCCGCCGGTGCTGATGCCCATGGACACCGAAAAATAGCGACTGTTGAAGTCCAGCAGTTGTTCCAGTTTTGCTGGCGGTATGTCTTTGAGAAAAACCTTGATGCCCTTGATATCCCGGTCATTATCGAAAGACCTGAATGGCTGCGACATGCGTCGGGCCAGAAGTTCATCGAGCACGGCCTTGTTCAGTTCGGGGAAGGCTGCCGCCAGAATTTCCCGGGGTGCGGTGTTGATATTGATCTTGCTTCGGCTCGGCAGAGCGGTAATGAACGGCCTGAGTTTGCTGAACGTGGCTGGTTCGATGCCACGAACACTGTAGAGCTCCTCGACTTGCAACACCCGCTGATTGGCCGCGCGGTAGGGCTGCGTCATCGCGAGGTAGGCCTGGTCTTCGGCTCCGCCGGGAAAGCTGGTTTCATCGTCCTTGTCGATCCAATCCGCGATCGCGCTGGCAAGGTGGGGATTCAGGCGCAGATTGGTCAGCAATTGCCTGAACACCGCCACGTCCGTTGGATTCTGCCGGCCATCGTCGCTGACCAGATTGTTCACGTTAAACAGTCCCGTCTCATCGCGAAAAAACCCTGTCGCAAGCGCGCCTTCGATGGGCTGCGCCCCGATCGGTTGCGCCCAGCGCTGCGTGAGGTCAACGACTTTGGTGTTTTTCTGGAATTCAAACAGCGATGCTCGCGCCCATTGCAATAAAGGCTGCACAAACAACATCGCTTGCGCGCGTTCGGTCGCACGCGCGGTGCGGGTGAGCGCATGGCTTTGCAGCGCCAGCAGGAAGGCGGCCACACTGGCCGCGAGCAGCACCACCAGCAAGGCCGTGATGATGGCGGTTCCGCGCTGACGAAGGGAGTGCGGCGGATGGCGCATCATCGCCCCGCCGGCAAGGTGAAGAGCCGCGTGTATTGCTCGCCGGATACCAACGTGATCGAGAGTTCAAGCGCCACCGGAAAATAGGTTGCGCCTTCGGCCCCAGTGGAGCGCCATTCGGCCGCGTAATTTCCGGCCTTGTCCATGGCACGCCAGGCGACCTCCCTGACGTCGGTCAGTGCAGCGTAAGCCTGCGGAGCGCTACGCGGTGCCATGTCAAGATTCGGCCACATGACCAATTCGAGCGTGTTGCCTTTGAGGCGATAGCCGATGCGCTGTGGGCTGGTCAAGGCACCGACTGAACCGGCAAAGCCTGACCGCGTAAATACCAGCGACGCATCGTTGGCAGCGGGCGGCAGTGGTGAAAGCCGCAGCGCGTCGTCCAGCAGGTTGTCCGCATTGCGCACGCGGCGCGCGAGGACAGTAGAGAAGTCACTTTCCATTCGCGCAAACAGCAACGCGACATCGCGCAGGCGGCTGCTTTGCACATTCAGGTGTTCCCGCGTTTTGAACAAGGAATCCAGCGTCCGATACGAAATCACCGCGAGTGCCGCGAAGATGGTCATCGCTACCAGCAACTCGATGAGTGTGAAGGCGCGCTGGCGATGTTTCATCGCCCATCCCCGTCAGATTGCACGAGATATGCTGTGAGGGTCGTCAAAACTTGCGAATCATTGGGTCGGAATACGCTTAGTTCGATCTTCCGAAAGGCGGGATTGGGCGTATCGGAAGCGGTTTGCCGCCACTCAAAATCGATGCCGCCCTGGGTGCTCTTGCCGTTAGTTACGCCGCTGCCGGGAAAGCTGCGCGTCGCCGTCAATAGCGCGATGCGATTCTGCGCGGCCCAGGTGGCCAGTGTGCGCAGTTTAGATTCTTCCGCACTGACGGTCGCGATATTTGCCGCCCGCGCCGCCGCTGCCAACGCGATGGCCAGGATGACCAGCGCAACGAGAACTTCGATCAGCGTGAATCCGTGCGCGCGTAGCTGCATTGATGCCTACTGTGCTTTGAAACGCAGATTGCCGATGGCGTCGCCGACGATGGTAACGACCAGCGATGCTGTCGCAAAGGAAAGCTCAAATGGCTGGCTCACGCCGATCGGCAGAAAGGTTATCTGTGCAGACTTTTGCGGGACGGCGATGCCAGCGAGGAACAATTGCACGTTGACCGAATCGACCAGAGTCACTGGCTTCAGGTCAGGAGAGCCGGATGGATTCCATTGATCCGGATTGCCGGCGTCACGTTCGAAAAACTGCATCTGGCCCGAATCAAAGCGAGCAGCGATCACGCGCCCACCAAAAGCGGCTTCGTCGCGTGCTACCTGCAACACGGCAAGCACGCGTTCGCTTTCTCGTCGCGTGACTTCATCGTCGCTTGGAAACA
>JANMZU010000488.1:0-18662 GCA_031383585.1 Betaproteobacteria bacterium | reverse complement strand
TTCGGTGATTTCAACGTCTATGCGCGTAGGTGATATGCCGGTCTCCAAAAACGCGGATTTCATCGCCGGCAACAATTTGCGGGAGACAAACTGGCGCGGCGAGAGATTGACCGAAACGCTGATGTCGTGATAACCCTCCTGGTCCCAAATTTTGATCTGCTGGCAGGTGGTGCGGAACACCCATTCCCCCAGCGGCACAATCAGGCCCAGTTCCTCGGCGATGGAAATAAAATCTTTGGGGAAAATCTCTCCGTGCTGCGGATCATTCCAGCGCACCAGTGCTTCAACGCCAACGATGCGATTGCTAAGTACATCGACTTGCGGCTGAAAGCGCAGGAAAAATTCGTTGCGCTCGATGCCGCGGCGCAACCTGGATTCCACCTCTAGGCGTTTCGACAACAGGAAATTAAGATCACTCGTGAAGAAACGTGCGGTATTTCGGCCTGCGTCTTTGGCTTGGTACATGGCAGAGTCGGCATGCTTCAGCAGTTGCTGTACGTCAGTTGCATCGTTCGGGTAATGCGAGATGCCGATCGAGGCAGTCACCGTAAGTTCATGGCCCGACACTTCGATGGGCATGGCCAGCTCATCAAGTATCTTTGCGGCGACAAGCTGCGCAAATTCGGGTTTGTCGAGATCCGGCAAAATGATCAGGAATTCGTCACCGCCTTCGCGAGAAACGGTGTCACCTTCGCGCACCACGCTGTTCAATTTTTTTGCAATGTCGCGCAACACGTAGTCGCCGGTTTCATGCCCCAACGTATCGTTTACAAGTTTGAAGCGATCCAGATCGAGGAATAGAAGGGCAACGTGCCTCTGCTGCCGACGCGCCTGGAGAATAGCCTGATTCAATCGGTCTTGCATCAAACGCCGGTTTGGCAGACCGGTCAAGGTGTCGTGGTGCGCCATGTAGTGTATGGTGCGCTCGGTGTTGAGGCGTTCGGTGATGTCTTGCACCAGCGAAGCGACGCCGATCATTACGCCTTCGTTGTCGACTAGCGGCGTGTTGTACCACTCGGTGTGAATGATCTCGCCGCGTTTTACCTTGTTGGCAAGTGTCGCCCTTGTCGAGCCAGGCGAACTGGCTAACTCCAGCCACATTGCCGCGAGTCGTTCGCTGTCCTGCGTGCCTTCAGCGAACATGTAGCCGGACTCGCCAATCACTTCGCCCGCCGAGTACCCAAAAATAGCTTCGGCCGAAGGGTTCCATGTGGAAACCCGAAAATCCATGTCCCACTCGATGACACCCAATGGGGTTCGTTCCAGATGTAGCCGCAGGCGCTGCAGGGCAAGCAGCTCGGCTCGTTCTGCCTTGCGTCGCTCGCCAGTCTCCTGTCCGAGCGCCACGTTTGCGCGCTCGACACGAAGTTTTTCCTCCTTCAGGCGCATCGCGATCAACAAGTTGTCAAAGCGTGCGGTCAGCGACTCCACCAGTGCTTTATGGACTTTGCTGTGCACAAATACAAGCAGCCCCGCGAGGATGATGATGGACGCGCCAAGAAGAGAGCCGTTGCGATCACCGAAACCGAAGGTGGCAATACCCATTGGCAGCAGTGAAAGCAGCGCATAGTTAAAGTACAAAGTCCGATGCGGCGCATAGTAGGTCATCGCTCCCGTCGTCAACAGAGCTACCAGCATCATCACCGGCAACTGTGTAGAACCGGTTTTCGGCAATAAGACTGATCCCATCAGCCCCCAGAGCACGGCAAGTAATAAGCTGCCAATCATAAAAAATGTCTGCCACTTTTCCATGGCTGTGAGCGGTGGGTTGGCACGGACAAAAAATATATAAAGCCCGTATCGCGCGACCATCAGCACAATCGCCGCCGAAAACCATGCGAACAACACTGGGCGCCGACCAAGCTCATCCCATAGCATTGCACCCAGTAAAAATGTCACCACCAGCTCGGCAAGGTACCCCGCCAGCGAAAACCGGTAGAGCAGACGCACCTGCTCAGAAAAAATGTGTTTCGCGACGAAAGCGCGGTCTTCAGCTGCTATAGGCGCAGCAAGAGAAAACTCTTTAGTCTGGTCTTGTTCTGCTGCAGTTTGATCGGCCAGTGACACGTGAGACTTCCCATTTTGATGCAATGCGCTGGGCACCGCAGGCACTTGATAAACACTCCGAGTGAGACTGTATCTATGAACATTCTCTATGTATTTGTTTTTTATTTGATAACCATAACTTTTGCAAGGGCTTGCGTCAAGTTGTACCGGCTGCGATTGTCTAAGTCAGCGTCGGGTCAGCAATGATTTTCACGGCAATCTCACCGCCAGAAAAACGCATTGCCTCACGGTAGAATGGATTTTAGCGATGACTAGCAAACAGGCGGGCTTCTCCGCCATCATTTAACCGCTTTTCTTAACCACCACCGTTACTTGGCCGAACATCCCTCAATCAGGGTACTCCCTGAACTACTGATCAACCAAATCGCTGCCGGTGAGGTCGTCGAGAGGCCCGCTGCTGCGCTGAAAGAGTTGCTCGAAAACAGTCTCGATGCCGGCGCCATGCAAATTGATATTGAATTGACCGAAGGCGGGATCAAGCGACTGCGGGTGGCTGATGATGGCTCGGGAATCGCAGCCGCTGATTTGCCACTTGCGCTGGAGAGGCACGCGACCAGCAAAATCGCTTCACTTAACGATCTTGAGCATGTGGCGAGCCTCGGATTTCGCGGCGAGGCACTGGCAAGTCTGGCGGCCATTTCACGATTGATTATCACCAGCCGACGACAGGACTCTTCGCATGCGAGCCGAATTGAGGCGGTGGGCGGCAATATATCGCCAGTGGAGCCGGCGGCGCTCGACAGCGGCTCAGTCGTTACTGCGGAAGACTTGTTTTTCAACACCCCTGCGCGTAGAAAATTCCTCAAAACCGAGGCAACCGAGTTCGGCCATTGTCAGGATGCAGCGCAGCGAATCGCCATGGCGGTGCCACACGTGGCCATTTCGCTGACGCACAATGGCCGGCGGATATGGCAATACCAGGCTGGCGATTCGGGCACGCGTATTATGAATATTCTGGGTGCAGATTTTGGAGAAGCCAGCGTTTCGATAGACGAGCCGAATGCCGCTTTCAGCCTAGCCGGACGCGTCGCCCTGCCACGCTATTCACGTGCTGGCCGGGACCAACAATATCTGTTCGTGAATGGCCGTTTTGTACGCGACAAGCTGCTCACGCACGCCGTCCGAAGTGCCTTTGCCGATATTCTCCACGGTCACCGGCACCCGGCCTACGTGCTTTTCTTGTCGATCGAGCCCGCGCTGGTCGACGTCAATGTGCACCCGGCAAAATCGGAGGTGCGCTTTCGCGACTCCCGCGCAGTGCACCAATTCGTTTTCCACGCGCTGCAAAAGGCGCTAGCTCGCCCGTCGTCAGGGGACAACACCCCTACCGCAGATCCACGAGTGTGGACGAGCGAACCCGAGAATCCTGGGGTACAACAGACACCCTTCAATGTCAGCGGGGACCAGCGTTGGTCAGGAGCTGCACAACAAAGCTCGTTTAGAAGCTGGACTGCGAATGAGCCGAATACCTTTTATGAGGCGCTACGCGGCCAACCGGCAAACGATAGATTTGGTGAAGTCCGCTCCACGACTGCCTTTCAGGGCGAAAATGGCCTGAACACCGCGCCGAAAAAGGAGTTTGCTCATCAATCCGACATTCCGCCACTTGGCTTTGCGCTCGCCCAACTGCATGGAATCTACGTATTGGCGCAGAACGCCAATGGACTTGTGCTGGTCGACATGCATGCCGCCCACGAACGTATCGTCTACGAAAGGCTAAAGGCTGCGCTGGACTTGGATCAACTCGCGTCACAGCCTTTGCTCGCGCCTATCCCGGTGGCACTGGGCGAGCGCGATATGGAACTGGTTGCCGAGAATCAGGCGTTCTTTGCGCGCCTTGGCTTTGATTTGGCACCATTGTCAACTGCGGACATCGCCATCCGTGCGGTGCCAGCCATGTTGCCGACAATGGATGCGCCAGCCATGCTCCGTGAATTGCTTGATGACCTTGCAGAGCACGGGGCTTCTCGCGCGCTGACTGAGCAACGCGATGAAATCCTTGGCACCATGGCCTGCCACGGCGCGGTACGCGCCAATCGTATCCTGTCGATTCCTGAAATGAACGCGCTGTTACGCCAAATGGAAGAAACCGAGCGTTCCGGGCAGTGCAATCACGGCAGGCCAACCTGGTATCAATTTGCGATAAGCGATCTTGACAAGCTGTTCATGCGTGGCCGCTAAGAAGTACGGCCAATTCCATTGAAGCTGCCGCCAGTCATATTCGTCGTCGGGCCAACGGCGTCCGGAAAGACACAGTTGGCGATGGATCTTGTTGATCGTTTCCCTCTCGAGATTGTCAGTGTCGATTCGGCGTTGGTTTACCGCGCCATGAACATCGGCACCGCAAAACCGGACGCTGAAACTTTGCAAAAATATCCGCATCAATTGATCGATCTGATCGACCCGACCGACAGTTATTCGGCCGCTCGATTTTGCGACGACGCGTTGCATGCCATCGCGCAGATCGGCGCACGCGGAAAGATTCCGCTGCTGGTGGGGGGCACCATGCTATATGTGAAAGCACTGCTCGAGGGGCTGTCTGATCTTCCCCAAGCGGACGCCGAGGTGCGGGTAGCACTCGCAATGCGTGCGCAGCAGGAGGGTTGGCCAGCGATGCATGCTGAACTCGCGCGCATCGACCCGGTAACAGCGTTACGATTAAAGCCGACCGACTCTCAGCGGATTCAACGCGCGCTGGAAGTCTTTCAACTGACCGGCACCTGCATTTCAGATTTGCAGACCCGACATGCTAAACAGCATCGCGTCCCATTTGAAACATTGAAGATTGGCCTGACGGCGGAACCGCGCGCAGTCTTGCACGAACGCATTGCGGGCCGATTTGACAAGATGCTCACCGCCGGATTGATTGACGAAGTCGTTGGTCTGCGGCAACGTTTTACATTGGCCGCCGATATGCCGTCGATGCGTTGCGTCGGCTACCGCCAAGTCTGGCAATTGCTTGAAGGCGAAGTGGACGAGGCGACGATGCGGGACCACGGCATTGCAGCGACGCGCCAGTTGGCCAAGCGCCAACTTACCTGGCTACGGTCAATGCCCGATGTGCAGACGCTAGACTGCCTGCAGAGCGATCTGCGTGAACGCGTGGTCGAAAAAGTGGAAAAATTTCTTCAGCGGATGTAACGGCAACTATCATCACGCCGACCCGACGTCGATGCCGGTCGGCGTGATTTGATAAAAACCGCTTTGCTAGCCCTGATACTTGAACGACAATTTCATCTTGGCTCGGAACGTCAGCGTGCCGTCTTTGTCTACTTTCACATCAAGTTTGGAAACTTCCGCAACACGCACGTCGCGTAGCGTCCTGGATGCGGATTTGACCGCGTTCTTGGCAGCTTCAGCCCAAGATACGCTGCTAGTGCCCACAAGTTCAATGACCTTGTAAAGTGAACTTTCGTCCTTTGCTTTCTTTGCCATTTAATCCTCCAAATAATTATTTTATTGATCGGAGCGATAAATCTACGCTTACCTGTGAGCGCTTGCAAGTGACGAAGTGAGCAAGTGGGGCGCAACTCAGGAATTCGCACGCACCTCGGCAATTAATTGACCATGAGCCAGCCGCACAGAAATCGTCTCGCCGGTCCCGACGCTGGCGCTGTCGCGAAGTACCACGCCCTTGTGTTCGACGATGCTGTAGCCACGCTCCAATACGCGCGCCGGTGCCAGCAATTGCAACGCCTGTGCCAATGCTTGAAGCTGGGCGGCGTGAGCGGACAGCACTTGATCGATCGCGGATCTCAGGTCGGTTCCCCGCTGTCGCAACGCCGCCAACTGCAGAGTCGGGTCGGGACGACGCGGCAACATGCGCTGCCGTAGCAGCGCGGTCGCAAACCCAGCCCGCTCCAAGCGTACATACAGGGCGTGGCGTAAATGGGTCGTCAATCTGCCAAGTCGTTCACGTTCGCGGTCAATACGATCCTGCGGTGAAAGCAGGCTGCGCTGGGCACGATCCACACGTTGATGTGCTGTGTCCATGGTTCGGCGCAAGGAGCGCGAAAACAATGTACGAGACGCCTGAACGGCAGCCCGCATTTGAGCGGCGTCTGGCGAGATCAATTCCGCTGCTGCCGTGGGCGTTGGTGCACGTTGATCGGCGACAAAATCGCAAATAGTAAAATCGGTTTCATGCCCAACGCCCGACACCACGGTAATCTTTGTCTGGTTCTGCAGGCGCACAATTGCCCGCGCGACAATTTCGGAATTAAATGACCACAAATCTTCAATACTGCCGCCGCCACGGCATAAGACAAGGACATCAACTTCAGCACGCGCGCTCGCTGCATCAATGGCCGCAGCAATTTCCTGCGGAGCATTGGCGCCCTGCACAGCTGTCGGATAGATGATGATCTCGATCATCGGCGCGCGGCGATTGAGGGTCGTCAGCACATCCTGCAAAGCCGCAGCCTGTAACGACGTTACGATTCCTGCGCGCCTCGGAAATGATGGCAATGGACGCTTGCGCGCTGCGTCGAACAGGCCCTCTACACTGAGCTTGGCCTTTAACCGCTCAAACGCTTCGAACAGAGCGCCAAGGCCAGCGCGCCGCATACCTTCCACACCAAGCTGGAATTCACCTCGCGCTTCGTAAAGCGAGGGCAGGGCACGGACATCAACTTGCAAGCCGTTCTCCGGTTTGAAGCCGAGTGCGGCAGCACGATTGCGAAACATGACACACCGAACCTGCGCCACATTGTCCTTCAATACAAAATAGTAATGACCACTTGCCGCGCGGACCAAATTGGATAGTTCTCCGGAAACCCACAGCAACTCGAACCGCGCTTCGATCAGATTTCGCGTGCGGCGGTTGAGTTCTGTCACCGATATGGGTTGTTGCTCGTCGCGTCGCGTCGTCGGCGTGGGGGCGGCAGTGCCGTCTTGTTCAACGTCCAGCGGATATTGTTGAGGTGGTATGGCGGGCATGGTGCAATGCTACCACTGCGAGTCATCTAACGTGCACCTGATCTTGGCTAGTCACGATACACAGCACGCAGGCACAGCGTTGCCGCTGGGGACGATTTCATAAGTTATTGAAAATACACACGTTATCAAAGTGCATTTTTTGGGCGCCCGAGAAAAAAGCGTTACAGTTTCATGACTTAGCATCACTCATCATGATGAACCCACAGAGTTATCCACAAGCTTTGTGGATGAAATCTCGAAATACGCAAATTGGCGTTTGTTGGCGCGGGGGTTTAACCAAACACCCCGCCAACACTGCGCGTTAGCACGATTGGAAAAACCAAGTTATCGACGCATTGCGTCTCCAGTCACAATAATTAGTCACGGCAGAATCCACCGCTTTCGGCGTTATCTCGCGCCGACAAAGCCCGGCAAAAGCACTTTCCATGCGATCCGCTTTTCGGTGGTGTAGACTCTAGCGGCACGTGAAACCGGCGTCGTCCAGGCTAAAGCGCGGGCTCGTTAAACGCACTGCGCATTTACCCGAGTGTGCAATTTCATCCGTAAATCATCAACGTAAAAGCAGGGAGTATCGATTGCTTTCAATCATTCAGGCCGCAGGCTGGCCCATCTGGTTCATCATTCTTTGTTCGGTTATCTGCCTGGCCATCATCGGCGAAAGGTTTTGGACGCTTCGCCGTAGCTCGGTACTTCCGCCCACACTGTTTCAGGACACTATCCAGGCCTTTCGCGCTGCCGGCGCGACGCCGGAACTGGTCAACAAGTTAAATGAAAATTCGTTGCTTGGACGCGTATTTGCAGCGGGCATTGCGAACGTCAAGAGCTCGCGCGAAGTGATGAAGGAGTCGATGGAAGAGGCTGGCCGCGCGGTGATGGTGGACATGGAACGCTTCTTGAATGGCCTTGGTACCATCGCAACCGTCGCACCGCTGCTTGGATTGTTCGGTACGGTAATCGGTATGATCGACATCTTTGGCGCGTCGGGAACCCAAGGCGCCAATCCCGCGCAACTGGCCCACGGTATTTCTGTTGCTCTGTACAACACGGCCGGTGGAATTGCCGTTGCTATACCGGCATTGATTTTTTACCGTCACTTCCGAGGCAAAGTGGACGTGATGGTCGTCGACATGGAGCAGCAAGGGATTCGTTTGGCGGAGACACTTCACGGTGATCGCGCGTGAATTTCAAGCGAGGCAGAAAGCGCGAAGAGCCTGAAATCAACTTCATCCCGCTAATAGATCTGCTGCTGGTCATTCTCATCTTTTTGATGGTGACGACGACCTATTCGAAGTACGCTGAATTGCAAATAAATCTGCCCGAAGCTAGTGCCGAAAAAGCGCCGGACCGGCCACAAGTCATCAATATCGGCGTAGACAATGGCGGCAAGTACTCGGTCAACAACACGCCCGTCGGATTCAACAGCGTAGAAGCGTTTTCAAGTGTGTTGCGGGAAACCGCCGCAGCCGCGAGCATGAAAGACCCGGTCATCGCCATTGGCGCCGACGCTGGCGCTTCACATCAGGCGGTCGTCAACATCATGGAGGCCGCGCGCTTGGTCGGGTTCACCAAGATTTCATTTACGACGCAGGCAAAAGCTGCCGGCAAATAGCGGGCGGCACTTTTTTGCCCATTTCCCTGATAGAGGCTTGGCTGACCAGAGAATGGCAACGCAATAGCGCTTGGCAGATTCTGCTGAGACCCGTTTCGTGGCTGTTTGGGTCGCTAGTGGCCGTTCGCCGCCACGCGATTAGTGTGGGTCTGCTGAAATCGCACGCAGTTGGCGTCCCTGTCATCGTGGTTGGCAATATTACCGTCGGCGGCACCGGCAAGACACCGTTGGTGCTGGCGTTAGCGGCAGCACTAAAAAGGCGAGGGCTGCACTGCGGGATAGTCACGCGCGGCTACCAGCGTCAAGCCAGCGGGACCGGTAGGGAAGCGGTCCAAGTCATGCCAGGTAGCGAAACGGGCGCGTTGATGAGCGATGAAGCAAGTTTGCTCGCCAACCGATCTGGCGTTCCCGTATTCGCCTGCGCGGACCGTGTCAAAGCGGTAAAACAGCTCTTGCTAGAATATCCGCAAATCAACGCGATACTCAGCGACGATGGCCTGCAGCACTATGCTCTACGGCGCGATCTCGAAATCTGCGTCATCGATGGCGCGCGCGGGCTCGGCAATGGCGCATTGCTTCCTGCGGGACCACTTCGCGAGCCGCCATCCCGCCTGGATTCTGTCGATGCCATCGTCATTAATGGCGAGCTAAGCGGGAGCGCAGTGCCGTCATTGCGCGCGCTTCCGGCGTTTCGCATGGTGTTGGCAAACGAGGTTTTCATTAATGTCAAAACCGGACGCCAACTGCAAATTGACGAAGCATTGGCCAACTTCCAAGAAAGTCGTATTCATGCGCTCGCCGGCACCGGCCATCCGCAGCGATTTTTTTCCCATCTTGGGGCACTTGGCCTTCCATTGGCAGCGGCCCAGGTGTTTCCGGATCACCACAATTATTCAGCCCGTGACATGCCCGGACCCGGGGCGGCGATTGTACTGATGACGGAAAAAGACGCGGTAAAATGTGGGTCGTTTGCTGATGAGCGAATGTGGTTTATGCGTGTGGACGCCGTATTGCCGGATGAATTTTTTGAATTTGTGATGAAGAAGCTTTTCCATTGAAAGCCAGACCATGTCGCTCGATCCAAAACTCCTCGAAATTCTCGTTTGTCCGGTTACGAAAGGCCCATTGACGATGTCGGCCGACAAGTCCGAGCTTATTTCTTACTCAGCGCGATTGGCCTACCCCATCCGTGATGGCATCCCGGTGATGCTGGCCGATGAGGCAAGGGAGCTCAAGGCCGAAGAGGTGCGTGGCTAGCCGTCGCCGTGTTCGAAGCGGAGGCAACTCGTGAGTGTTGAATTTGTCGCGGTTATTCCGGCGCGTTTTGCCTCGACCCGCTTAGCGGGAAAGCCGCTGGCCGATATTGCGGGCAAACCAATGGTGGTGCGGGTCGCCGACCAGGCGTTAAAGTCGGGCGCCCAACGCGTCGTCATCGCAACCGATCATTTCGGTGTGAAACAGGCGGCAGAGTTGCACGGTCATCTCGCGTTGATGACTCGAACAGATCATGCGCAGGGAACCGACCGTATCGCTGAAGTCGTTGTGCAATTGGCACTCGCAGACGATGCCATCGTGGTGAACGTCCAAGGCGATGAGCCGCTGATCGACCCGCAACTGATCACAAAAGTGGCCGAAACACTGGCGGCAAGACCAGAAGCCGCCATCGCCACCGCCGCACATGCAATCACCAACGCGGAAGAATTTTTCAATCCAAACGTCGTAAAGGTTGTTTGCAATTCTGCCGGCCTTGCGCACTATTTCAGTCGCGCGCCGATCCCCTATGCGCGCGATGCTTTCCTACAGTCAAAGACAACATTGCCGGAGAATTTTCCAGCTCTGCGTCACATCGGAATTTATGCATACCGCGCATCGTTTCTGAAACGCTATGCTCGGTTGGCGCCTGCGCCAACCGAGCAAATTGAGGCGCTCGAGCAGTTACGCGCGATGTTCCACGGATTCGCGATCGCCGTACATCTTTGGCAAGGGTCGTTGGCCCCGGGTGTCGATACGCCCGAGGACCTGCAACTGGTACGAAGCTTGTTCAGCAAATCCCGTTAAAATGAGCGGTCAGAATAACAACCTTGGGGAGTAGACATGCGGCTGATTCTATTGGGGGGCCCGGGTGCGGGCAAAGGCACGCAAGCGACTTTTATCAAGGAGAAGTTCGGCATCCCGCAGATTTCCACCGGCGATATGTTGCGGGCAGCGGTAAAAGCTGGCTCACCCATGGGTATTGCTGCGAAAAAAGTCATGGACTCCGGGGCGCTTGTGTCCGATGAAATCATTATCGGACTAGTCAAGGAGCGTATCAAGGAAGCAGACTGCGCCAAGGGTTTTCTGTTCGATGGGTTCCCGCGCACCATTCCGCAGGCCGACGCTATGAAATTGGCCGGCGTGGAGCTTGACTACGTGGTTGAGATCGCAGTCGATGATGGTGAAATAGTTGAGCGCATGTCGGGTCGACGTACCCACCCCGGCTCGGGTCGCACTTACCACGTCAAGTTCAATCCACCCAAAGTCGCCGGCAAGGATGACGTATCCGGTGAAGATTTGATTCAGCGCGACGACGACAAAGAGGAAACAGTCAAGAAACGCCTCGCCGTGTATCACGAGCAAACCAAACCACTCATTGACTACTACGGTAACTGGGCCAAGTCCGGCCTCTCGGGTGCGCCTCGCTATGTGCGCGTTGCCGGCGTCGGCAGGGTTGAAGAAATCAAGGACAGTATTTTTGCCGCACTCACGGCATAGCCGGGAAAGGTTTTGATGAAAACAGATATATCGGTACGCAATGCGTTCTATGCTCAATCCGGTGGCGTAACGGCAGTTATCAATATTTCTGCACAAGGTGTTATCGAGACAGCGCGGAAGTATCCCAAGAAGATTGGCAAGGTCTATGCAGGCCGCAATGGAATCATTGGCGCATTAACTGAAGACTTGATAGACACCAGCAAGGAGCCAGCCGCCAATATTAAAGCGCTGGGTCATACCCCGGCAGGCGCATTCGGCTCCTGCCGCTACAAGCTCAAAAGCCTCGAAACCAATCGCCGCGAATATGAGCGGCTGATCGAAGTCTTCAAGGCGCACAACATTGGCTACTTCTTCTATAACGGTGGCGGTGACTCAGCCGATACCTGTCTGAAAATATCTCAGTTGAGTGAATCAATGGGCTACCCATTGACTGCCGTTCACGTACCAAAAACCGTAGACAACGATTTGCCGATTACCGATTGCTCGCCCGGCTTCGGGTCCGTTGCGAAATATGTCGCTGTAAGCATGCGTGAAGCAGGGCTGGACGTGGTGTCGATGGCGCGTACCTCCACGAAGGTCTTCGTGCTTGAGGTGATGGGGCGTCACGCCGGTTGGATTACGGCTGCGTGTGGACTCGCCGCCGAAAAAGCCGGGGATGCGCCGCAGATACTGTTGTTCCCTGAAATCGCTTTTGAGCCAGAAAAGTTCCTCGCTCGCGTGGATGCGTGCGTAAAGAAACACGGCTTTTGTGCCGTCGGGGTGTCCGAAGGGATTCGAAACACGAACGGCAAGTTCGTCTCCGAGTCTGGCTTGGTGGACGCTTTTGGGCATGCTCAATTGGGCGGTGTTGCGCCTTTCATCGCCGATATGGTCAAGCGCGAGTTGAAGCTGAAAAATCATTGGGCTGTTGCCGACTATCTGCAGCGTGCCGCGCGCCACATCGCCTCCAAAACCGATGTGCTGCAGAGCTATGCGGTCGGCAAGGCGGCGGTCGAGTATGCGGTGCAAGGTATGAACGGTGTCATGCCCGCCATCAAGCGCGTCAAGTCCAAGCCATATGATTGGAAAATTATTCCCGCGCCGCTATCGGATGTTGCCAATCAGGAAAAGAAAATGCCACGCGATTTCATCACGGCGGATGGCTTTCACATTACGCAGAAATGCCGCAATTATTTGCTGCCGCTGATCGAGGGCGAAGCGTACCCGCCTTATGAGGGTGGCTTGCCGAAATATGTGACGTTAAAGAACGTAGCGGTGAAGAAGAAGTTGGCGGTGTTTTCGCTTTAGGTCAAGTGTTGCGCTACGGTGCTTTCGCACAACTGAGGAAAAAGTGAGCTCGAGTACTGGCCCGGCTTTCGGACGCAAAACGCGCTAGCAGCAGCTTGGATGTCAGGGTTTAGTTAATTTTCTGCTAGTGAACGCAAACCAGGGCGTTGATTCACGCGCGTGCTGAGTGGCGCATCGTAAAGTTTCAGCAGTAGTTGGTTTCGGTTTGACCGACGCTTATAGTGTGGCCAAAGTGTCTCTCGAAAAAACGCGCTTGGGTCGTTCGTCCATTAACCGTAAGGTCTTTACGTTTTTTGAGAAGAATTTCATTTTGCATGAGCTGTCGCAGGAACGATGCAAATCGGTAGCAACCAAAGCGGCCAGGTTCGAATTCATTGGCTCGTTGATCGCGAGCGGTTAGCAGAGTAATTCGATCAACAATATGGCTCACGAACAGAGACCTCACCGCCATCATCGACGACGCCTGACAACATTGTCTCAACCGCGCTATCCCGCCTTTCGCGGATTCATTAGCGCTTCAAGCTCCCTGAGCTTGGCTTTTGCCAAATCGATATCATTCAAATATTCGCGCAGGTAACGTTCGCGTTGCTCGCTCTGCCATTCAGCATCGCTGAATTGCTCGACAGCGTAGGTCTTGGTTTGATGAACCGCACCCGGCAGACGAGGCATGAACGCCCGATCCGGGCTGGCGTCTTCGAGCAACAGGAAGCCATCTACATCGCGCAGTTTCAGCGGTTGCGCCGCTTTGCTATCGCGTAACAGTTTGCCGAAAGCGCATAAGCGGATTTCCTGCAGACCCGTCGAGAGTTCGCCATTGTGAACAGCCAACACCAGAGGTTTGCCGCTGGCATCGTCAAAACGGCCAGTGGCGACGTAAAGGCCAGGCTGGCTGACATTGACTTTTAAATACAGATTGAGTGAGCCGTTTTCCAACGCCTCGCGAACTTGGCCTGTCCACACCGCAGGCGGGTTGGGTGTGTAGTACATATCGAAATACAGTGTGCCGTCCTGCATGCCTTCGGAGCTTTGCACTTCAATACGCATATCGAGGCGCAATTGTCCGGTGAAGTTGCGGAATCCCTGCGTGGCCGGGCTAAATTGAAATGTCCACGCGCCATCCGCCGCAATGCTGTCGCCCTGTGCGCCTTGATCGTTGAACGCCGCGAACACCGGTTTTTGTGTAGATGGTTTGTTGTCCAGCGGCGGATCGCCGACACTGGCGAATTTGACGTTGAGCGGAAGCGGACCATTGTTTTCGTCGAAAGCCGCGACGGTAAACAACACGGTTTCATTCCCGGCGACATAGATTCGCTCCTGAGACGTCCGCAGTATCACTTTCGCAGCAGTGAGTTCGCCTTGACGATGTAGCCGCCGTGTTTCGACGATTTCCCGGTTCGGGTACATCTGATCTGCATGCTCTTCGGCAGGGCGCGATTCGAAGGGATAACGCGTGGTGCGCCGATAGTTGTCATACACCTCCTGCGCCCGTGCGAGGCGCTTTTCCCATTGGGCGTGTTGAGCGCGTGGGTCGGGATCGCTCAGTGCCAGCTCCTCGGGGTCTGGTCCTTTCGGCATGCCAGCGCCCAGTGCGCCATTGCCAATTGACATTCCAACTTTGCGCGCTGACCCAAACACGCTCGCATTTTTACCCGCGTTTGGCCCGTTGGCTCGCCATTCGCCAATCTGTCCCGACGCAGACGGGCGCCACAATAGCCATCCGAGCAGAATCAACAACGGAACGATTGCCAATAGCCAGCGGCCTTGCTGACGTTTTCCGAAAGCGGTGGATGCCGACTTGGCTGCGTCAGGATGTTTCAAGTGTATGGGCATGGCAAGCAGTCCATAAAGCAAAACACCCCGGGGCGCATGGTGGGCCGAGGGGTGTTTCGAACGCGCAGATCAATGTGACGTTGCGACGCAATTTTCGCAATGCTTTATTTCGCGTAGTTCACCATGTCGAGACGAGCACGGGAAATAATGCCTGCCCAGTTGCCAGCAGCATAGTGGTTGTATGCCTCAGTGTCGTCGCGGAATTGGACGGTATGGTTAGTCCATTTTGCGCTTCCGTTGCTGTTTGCTGCAGTGCCGGAACTCAATACCGTACAGAACCAGTCGCCAGCGTTGCAATAATTGCCATTGCTGCTACCAGACACGCCGCCGGAGGAATGATAGGCAATCGCTTCGTCATCTTGGCCGGGGAGAATGCCGGAATAAAGAGTGCCTTTGGAACCAGCAAACATATAAAACGTTAGGCCACGGGTATTGTTGTGGTCGTACATGGCGCGTGCAGTCGAGGTTTTCAAATCACTGACAAGCGGCTCAGACAGCGCCCAGCTACCCGCATCGGCAAGCTCGGATCCGCCCGCCGCGCCGCCCGCTACGTTTACCCATTTAATGTTCCAGCCGGTTTGGGTGCCGCCCCCGGTGGCCGCACTACAGGTGCCATCCGATGCCGCAACGGCGTTCTTGATGCTGCGTGCACTACCGCCATACATCGACAGGTTGTAGCCCAGCATCAGGTTACCGGCGCTGTGCACCGTGATATAGCACCAGTTGGCGCCCGTGCAGAAACAGTCCAGCGCGTTGCGCACCACTTGGCCCTGGGTGGAGATTTTGTTGTAACCATCCCAGTTCACCGCTTTCTTGTTCACGCCAGCAGCCGTGGTACTTGGCCCCCAATAACTGAAATCGTTGTAATTGCCGACTTGCGCGGTGTTGCTGCGGCCATTAATCCAGAGCGAGTAATTGGTCGCGTACGAAACAGTCGTGGCGCAGAGTGAAGCGAAGACTAGGGTTGTTGATGCGAGCAAACGGCGAAAATTCATGTAATTCCCCTCATGGCATTGATTAGATTACGTTTTTTGTGTGCGTAACCTGTTTCAACCGCATGTCAGGTAGCGCGTACCATCAATAATATGGATGGCAGATAAGTACGTCAAGAAGTTTTCAAACGTTTGATTCAAACAGTCGTTTGAATGTTGTTTTTGCACAACAAGAGCGGAGGCCATTTGAGCCATTGGCTCAAGAATCCATTTTTGCCATTCAGCCAGTGGAGAGCAACGTCGAGCGCTGGCACGCCTTCCCAACGATAAAATCTCCGAAAGCGGCGTCAATGCTGGAGTTTGAAATATTCGCTGGCAGATGCCCCCAATCCAGACGCCGCCCAAAAAGGAAATCTCCCTTCGCTACCAAAGCGGACCTCTGGTAAAATTGTGCGTTTTTTCACAGCATTATCTTTTCCAAAAATAGCAGTCTCAGATTCAACTTTTCAGGGAGTGGGTAAATGACTACCGTATCAATGGGTCTTATCTTCGCTTTAGCTTGCGCGCTGTTAGCGCTCGCTTACGGCGCGTGGCAAACAAAATGGATACTTTCGCAACCTGACGGTAATGACCGTATGCGCGAAATCGCAGCCGCCATTCAGGCCGGTGCGAAGGCATATCTCAATCGCCAGTACGCGACTATCGGTGTTGTCGGCGCGGTGCTATTTATCGCGATATGGGCGATTCCGGGTTTGGGTGGCGACACCGCGATGGGCTTCGCGCTCGGCGCGATCGCATCTGGCGCGGCTGGCTATATTGGCATGAACGTATCGGTACGGGCCAACGTACGTACCGCAGAAGCAGCACGACACGGTATCAATCCCGCGTTGAATGTAGCGTTCAAGGGTGGCGCAATCACTGGATTGCTAGTGGTGGGCCTGGGTCTGTTGAGCGTGGTCGTGTTCTTTTACTACCTGCAAGGCTCTGCAACACACGGTACGAAAATGAGCGACATCATCAAGCCTCTCATCGGCTTGGCGTTTGGTTCTTCGCTGATTTCTATTTTCGCCCGTCTCGGTGGCGGCATTTTCACCAAAGGTGCTGACGTCGGTGCCGATCTGGTCGGTAAAGTCGAGGCCGGAATTCCGGAAGATGACCCGCGTAACCCAGCCGTGATCGCCGATAACGTCGGTGACAACGTCGGCGATTGTGCTGGTATGGCTGCTGACCTGTTTGAAACCTATGCGGTCACGATCATCGCAACGATGGTGCTTGGCGCGCTGATTTTGCCGGGTACGGCGACTGTCGCCAATGTCGTGGTGTATCCACTAGTATTGGGCGCGTTCGCAATTATCGCTTCCATCATCGGCTGCGCATTCGTGAAGGCACGCGAAGGCGGCAAGATCATGAACGCGCTTTATCGTGGTTTGGCTATCTCTGGCGTTCTAGCGGTCTTCGCGTTTTACCCGATCACTTACTACATGATGGGCGATATCCACTTGCAAGACCCGAAGTTGACTGTCATGAATCTGTGGCTGTGCTGCGTGGTCGGTCTGGTATTGACAGCGCTGATGGTCTACATCACCGAGTACTACACAGGCACCGAATTCAAGCCAGTACAGCACGTTGCTGAGGCCTCCACAAAGGGCCACGCCACCAACATGATCGCCGGTCTCGGCGTTTCGATGCGTTCTACCGCCTGGCCGGTGTTGTCGGTCTGTTTCGCAATTTATGCGGCCTATGCATTGGCTGGCCTGTACGGCATTGCGATTGCTGCAACCTCCATGCTGTCGATGGCCGGAATCGTTGTCGCACTTGACGCATACGGCCCGATCACCGATAACGCCGGCGGCATTGCTGAAATGGCCGGACTGCCAAAATCTGTGCGCGATGTCACCGATCCACTCGACGCAGTCGGCAATACCACCAAAGCCGTGACCAAAGGCTATGCAATTGGCTCAGCCGGCTTGGCAGCACTGGTGTTGTTTGCGGATTACACCCATAAGCTGGAAGAGGCCGGTCGTCACGTCACGTTCGATCTGTCCAACCCTGCCGTCATCATCGGCTTGTTCGTCGGCGGCTTGATTCCTTACCTGTTCGCGGCAATGGCGATGGAAGCCGTCGGTCGTTGTGCGGGCCATGTGGTTGAAGAGGTTCGTCGCCAGTTCCGCGAAATCAAAGGCATCATGGAAGGTACAGCCAAGCCGGATTACTCCCGTGCGGTCGATATGCTGACCAAAGGCGCGATCAAGGAAATGATCATTCCATCGCTGCTGCCAGTCTTGGCACCGATTGCGGTGGTGGTGATTGTTGGCTTCCTGATGGGGCGTGAGGCAGGCATTCAAGCACTTGGCGGCATGCTGATGGGCACCATCGTGACCGGCCTGTTTGTGGCGATCTCGATGTGTACCGGCGGTGGCGCTTGGGATAACGCCAAGAAATACATTGAAGACGGTCATTTTGGCGGCAAGGGCTCCGACGCGCACAAAGCAGCTGTTACCGGCGACACCGTGGGTGACCCCTACAAGGACACCGCTGGTCCCGCGGTGAACCCGCTGATCAAGATCATCAATATTGTGGCGCTGTTGATCGTGCCGCTAATTGCTGGTGGTGCGGATCATCCACCGAAAGCTGTCGCGCCGACGAAGGTGGAACAAAAAGCGGCCGCGCCAATGGTGGCACCAGTGGTGCCAGCGGCAACACCGGCAGTCGCCATCCCGGCAACGTCGCCTGCTGCGACACCGGCTACCGCGACTGCGGCCACACCGGCACCTGCGTCGGCTGCACCAACAACGGCACCGGCTGCACCAACAACGGCACCGGCTGCGGCAAAGCCTGCCGATGGAAAGCCAGCGGAAGCGCCAAAGAAGTAGTTTTTTCCTGGCGATGCATCAACAAAAAGCCGGGCTATGCCCGGCTTTTTGCGTTCCGCGCTTCTCGGCGTGTGCCGTTACAGGCCCGGTAACTTATACGCCTTGAAATCCTCGCGCATCTTGGTTTTCAATAACTTACCGGTGGCGGTATGCGGTAACTGATCAACAAACACCACGTCGTCGGGCATCCACCACTTGGCGATCTTGCCTTCAAAAAATGTCAGTATTTCCTCGCGCGTGACTGCCGCATCTTTTTTCTTCACCACCACCAATAGCGGACGTTCATCCCACTTCGGGTGCGCAATGCCAATGACGCCTGCTTCTTGCACGGCGGGGTGCGCCACCGCGATATTTTCAAGATCAATTGAGCTAATC
>JANMZU010000486.1:0-2512 GCA_031383585.1 Betaproteobacteria bacterium | reverse complement strand
ACCCGGCACAAGTTTGGCTTTTCTTCAGTCGCTACGAAGGCATCAGTCCGATCGCTTTGCCGCCGATATTTTGAAGCAGGTTATGGCGGAGCAGGCAGCTAAATGAGCCTCGTGGCCGCGATAACCATCGGCCTTCTATTGTTCTATGTCGTCGCCCACACGGTCAGTTATTTGATCCTTAATGCGCTCGCCATTCGTTCGGTGCGCCGTCATTTGAAGGGTCGTACGGGCTTGCTTGATCCCCTGGCCATCTCCGGATTCGAGCCGCCGATATCGATCATTGTGCCGGCATATAACGAGGCCACCACGATCGTCTCCACCGTCCGCTCGGCGATGCAGCTTGCTTACCCGGAATTCGAGATTATTGTTGTCAATGATGGCTCGAAGGACGCCACGCTCGACGCCATGGTTACCGCATTTAAGATGCGGGAGTTTCCGGAAGCCTATCGCGTACGGCTCGCGTCGGCACCCTTGCGGTCGATCTGGCATACGCCGCAGCATCGCAACTTGCGCGTGGTGGACAAGGACAACGGTGGCAAGGCCGATGCGATCAATGCCGGCATCAATGCAGCGCGCTACCCGCTCATATGTGTGGTCGATGCGGATACCATCCTGATGCGAGACAGTCTGTTGCGGATCGTTCAGCCCTTTATCGATGACCCCACCACCGTCGCGTGCGGCGGCACGGTGCGAATCGCCAACGGCTGCAGGGTTGAAGAAGGCCAGCTCGTTGCGGTTGGCACGCCCACGACCTGGTTGCCACTGTTCCAGGTTATGGAATATTTGCGCGCCTTCCTGTTTGGGCGCATGGGATGGTCCGAGGTCAATGGCCTGCTCATTATCTCAGGTGCTTTCGGTGTGATGCGCAAGGATATCGTGATCGATGCCGGCGGATTTCTGGTCGATACCATCGGCGAAGACATGGAGCTGGTGATGCGGCTGCATCGCCATATGAAGGCCATCGGCAAGCCTTATCGAATAACGTTCGTTCCTGATCCGATTGTTTGGACCGAGGCCCCGGAGAGTATTGCGGTATTGAAAAATCAACGTATCCGCTGGCAGCGTGGACTGTGCGAAAGTCTGTGGAAAAACCGCGGACTGCTCACCATGAAGAATGGGGGCACAGCGGGAAGACTTGCCTTTCCATTTTTCGTATTATTCGAATTGGCGAGTCCAGTCATTGAGATGATTGGCTACGTGCTGACAACGTGGTTCGTGTTGAGCGGCCGCATCGAATTGATGGTCGCGTTCTGGTTTGCCGTTACCTGCATTGCCTTCTCAATGCTCCTCTCCGTGGTGACTTTACTGCTGGAGGAAATTTCGTATCACACCTATCCGCGCAGCGCCGACATGCTGTTGCTTCTGGGCGTGGCCTTTCTGGAGAACTTCGGCTACCGCCAGGCCAACGCCATCTGGCGCTTGTGGGGAATGGCAAAATGGGTCACCGGTCGGCCCGCGACGTGGGGCGCGATGCATCGATCGGGGTCGTGGCAAAAAAAATAGCGGGCCCCGATATTTACGTCAAACCTGTTGGGCAACGAGCTGGTACCGGTACTTAATTTAACAATGGTTTACATAGGCCTGCCGTTGCGGATCAGGGATTTCTCATATCATTTGTAGTTGTTCGTCCATCGAGTTTGCATTCATGAATCCCCGTTTCAGAGATCTTCTAGTTGGAGGTGTCGTCATCATCGCCACGCTTGCGCTGTGGTGGTGGTTTTTTGCGCTGCGCGAGGAACAGCAGCTGGAAATACGCAGCCCGAGAGGCAACGTTCAGGTGAACGGCATGCCCGCGACGGCTGGAATGAAAATCCCCGCTTCCGGCGCAGAAATCGTTACCGGGCCAGATGGATTTGTCAATCTGCTGATGACTGACGGCAGCAGCAGTCAGCTCGTACAAGGCTCCAAACTGCGCATCATCAATGCGCGGCAAGACGGGCGCGGCAAAAACTATCGGTCTGCTTTTCAATTGGATGCCGGCGAGATTATTCGTGACGTGCCCAAGGCGGCAGACATCAAGCGCGAATCGAATCTGGTCACACGTACGGCCAACATTGGCGTGCGCGGGACGCTTTACGTTGTCACCAGTGAATCGGCGGGAACCGGCATCATGGTTCACCGCGGTGCCGTAGCCACACAGGGGCAGAGCGGCACCGAGGCCCCGCTACCCGAAAATTATGGCACCCGGGTCGTCGCCGGTGCTGCCCCAGAAGCTGCCTCGGTCTTGCCGCCACCGCCTGCGTTGGAACAGCCTGAAAAAGGTGTGCGACAAATCGTTGCAAACATTCGATTTGCCTGGAAACCGGTTCCCGAGGGGCAAGCTTATCTCCTGGAGATCGCCAGCGATGAGCAATTCAATTCGTTAGTTATGCGCCGCGTCGTGACAACCAATTCTTTCGATCTGGAGACACTGCCTGAGGATGGTCGATTTTTCTGGCGCGTGAAGACGGTCGATGGCCGCAAGTTGCAGGGCCGAGGATCGGAGCCTCGAATACTGCACTACAAATATCAT
>JANMZU010000424.1:0-2522 GCA_031383585.1 Betaproteobacteria bacterium | reverse complement strand
CGGATCTATTTTCAGCAGCGCGTGGGTGATTTCTGTAGATGCGAGGGGCCGAACCAGGCGCGCAACCTCTGCGCCTGCCTCGAGAAAAACAAGCGTAGGCCACAGCTTCACCTTGAATGATCGCCCCAAAGGACGGCCGGGTCCGTCGGCAATCTTGAAGTGCCGAACGTTGGGATGGCTATCAATCGCACCCGCTATCAGCGGCTGCGCGCGCTGGCAATGCCCACACCAAGTGTTTCCAAACTCGATCATTGCGGGTCCAACCAATGCATCGATCTGCGAGCGAGGCGGCTCGTCGGTGGAATAGATTTCGTTCATTTCGCGATGCGGTAATCAAACCGGTAACTGTGCCGGCCCCCGGTGATGATGATTTCCATTTTGCCCGAGAGCCCGGACAGTTCACCGGTACCTGAGTCGGGAACGACTCCCAACACCAGTAGCGCGGCTCCACGGTTCATCGTGCCGCTGTGTTGCAGCACGAAACTGCCGTTGCGCTCGTCAAGTTTTCCTTCGACCAGTTCCATTGCCACATAGCCAGCCGAGCCATCAACGGCCGTCCGCATGGCGAGCATCTGGCCTTTGCCGGTCGCGTCGAGCGGGCCATGATATTTCTTGTCGAGCAAAATGCGGCCGATCGTTGCACCCGCCGCTGGTTCTGCTGGCTGCGGGTGCATTTTTACGTCGAAGGCCCCGGTGGCTTGATGGACTGTCATGGTTTTTCCTTTATGGGCTGGTTGCCAAGCTAGTGTAGGTCCTCGCGGCTAATGCCCGCGCCGCCGCTGCGTCAGAAAAACTCAAGCATCGGCGGGCATCTCAAGCACTTTTGGCTTGAACGCCGCGCCAGTTCTGGTATTCCTTCCAAACCGCACTCGCCGCGAAGCCTACGCGAGCTGATCAACCTTGGCCTGAAAATTTATTGGATTCTTGGCCTCACTCTGGTCGATGATGGCCACCACCAGTTTTGAGGGAATACGAATGCTCCAGATATGGCCGGGGTCGGTCAGTTGTGTCAGGCGCAGATGAACGAAGGGCTCCACCGATTCGACTGAAGAGCAAAATGCACACAACAACGGCACTGCTGATGTAGTCGGCACTGCCTGTAAATAGCCTTCGAGCAACTGGTGATAGGCATCGTCCATTTTTGAGCTGAAGACTACGCAATAAGAACCATCATTCATGAAAACCTCCGAGGTAAACAGCGCCGAAGTTTGTTGCCGCACGGCGCTTTACCCATCTTGCGCCTTAATCGAGGCTAAATTCAACCGCGTCCAACAAAAGGCATCTTGGTTGCCATCACTGTCATGAACTGAACATTGGCAGAAAGCGGCAGACTGGCCATGTGCAGCACCGCATCGGCGACGATCTGCACATCCATCAACGGCTCGACCGCGATCTCGCCATTTGCTTGCGGCACGCCCGACGCCATGCGCACGGCCAGGTCCGTCATGGCATTGCCTATATCGATCTGGCCGCAGGCGATGTTGTATTTGCGACCATCGAGTGAGGTTGATTTTGTGAGCCCGGTAATCGCGTGCTTGGTAGCCGTGTAGGGCGCGGAATTGGGGCGCGGTGCGTGCGCGGATATCGAGCCGTTGTTGATAATGCGTCCACCCTGCGGGTCTTGCGACTTCATGATCTTGATCGCCTCGGCCGTGCAGAGGAATGGCCCCAGTAGATTGATGTCGATGACGGACTTCAATTTTGCGATATCGAGGTCTTCCAAGCCTATGGCCGGTGCGCCGGTGCCCGCGTTGTTAAACAGCAGATCAAGCCGACCGAAAGCCGACAGGGTGCGCGCGAACAAAGCTTTCACTGCGTCCGGGCTCGCCACGTCGGTTTCCACCGCCAATGCGCGATCTCCCGCAGCGGATTCCAGCACAACTTGCGCGAGCAATCCAACGCGGCGCCCTGCCAGCACCACCGCATATCCAGCCTTCAACAACGCGAGTGACGTTGCTTTGCCGATACCGCTGCCCGCGCCGGTAATCACCGCAATTCCCTTGTTTTTCATTGAGAGCGTCTGCTTATATTTAAAGCGCTCCACTCTACCAAGCTATTTGTGCGAACGGGGGAATGGGGCCGCAAAACTTCGCGTTCAGCGTGCTGCTGGGAACCTGGATCGCGGCTTGGGACTACCGAAGCCAACTTTTACCGGAAATTACAGCTGCAAGAAAGTTAGGCATACTAGTCTCATGACAGAGCCCATTGCAAAGCCCATGCTCTCCGCCGAGGCGGCTCGAGTTGCCGAGTTGCGCGCGTATCACATACTTGACACGGCACCGGATGCGCGTCTCGACGAGCTTACTTTGCTCGCCGCGCAAATCTGCGGCACACCGATTGCGTTAGTTAGCCTTATCGATGAGTCACGGCAATGGTTCCTCTCGAATCAAGGCCTGGCCGCCACCGAGACTACACGCGACGTTGCGTTTTGCGCGCACGCAATCCAGGATCAGCATCAAATGATGGTGGTCGAGGACGCAAAGCTCGATGATCGATTCATCAACAATCCACTCGTCACCGGC
>JANMZU010000417.1:0-3050 GCA_031383585.1 Betaproteobacteria bacterium | reverse complement strand
CGATGCCATCGCGATGAGCGCTCATTCTTGCCCGGTTGCGCTGCACACTAAACATCCACCACTTACCAATGTGCGTCGAGAACAGCGAGAAACGCCTTCCCATAACGCTCCAGTTTGTTCGCCCCGACACCGCTAATGGTGGCGAATTCGGCCAAATCCCTCGGTCTGCGTTTCAGCATTTCCATCAAGGTTGCGTCGTGAAAAATCACATAGGGTGGCACGTTCTGGTCACGGGAAAACTTCAAGCGCTCTTCACGCAGCGCCTCCCAGAGCCTCTCGTCTTCCACCCTGACGCTGCCTTTGCCGGCACGACCGCCGGATGCCATCTCGCTCGCCACCGCAAACGTGCCCTTCTTTGACTTGCGAGCTGCTTTCCTGACTTCCTCCACTCTGAAAGTCACGCTCTTGCCACCCTTCAGCACATCGCGGCTCTCCGCCGTCAGTTTGAGCCCGCCGAATCCCTCCACGTCTACCGCGAGCAAGCCGCTCGCCGTCAGCTGCCGGAACACGCCGCGCCAGGCGACTTCGGTCAGATCACTGCCGATGCCAAAGGTGCTGAGCTGATCATGGCCAAATTGCTGCACCCGTTCGGTGTTTTTGCCAAGCAGCACATCGATCAGGTGCACCACACCAAAGCGCTGCCCCGTGCGATAGACCGCCGACATCGCCTTTTGTGCGGCCGTCGTCCCATCCCAGGTGGCAGCAGGTTCGAGACAGTTATCGCAATTGCCACAGGGTTTGGGCATCACTTCGCCAAAATATTGCAGTAGTGTTTGCCGACGGCAGCGGGTGGATTCGCAAAAGCCGAGGAGTGCGTCAAGCTTTTGCCGTTCCACACGCTTTCGCTCCTCGCTCGCTTCGCCGCCATCAACCATCTGCCGCAACATCACCACATCGGCCATGCCGTAGGTCAGCCACGCATTGGCGGGCTGACCATCGCGGCCTGCGCGTCCGGTTTCCTGATAGTAGCCTTCCATACTTTTTGGCAGGTCCATATGCGCCACGAAGCGCACATCAGGCTTGTCGATGCCCATGCCGAAGGCGATCGTCGCTACCATCACCACGCCGTCTTCCTTTAGAAATCTTTGCTGGTTGGTGGCGCGCACTGAAGTCTCCAACCCGGCGTGGTAGGGCAACGCCTTTACTCCTTCGCCAATCAGAAATCCTGCAGTCTCCTCAACCTTTTTTCGGGAGAGGCAATAGATGATACCGGCGTCGCCTTGGTGGTCAGTGAGGAATTCCAGCAGTTGTTTGCGTGGTTCGTGTTTTTGCACGACGCGATAACGAATATTGGGCCGGTCAAAACTCGCCACGAATTGCTTCGCAGACTCCAGCGCCAGGCGTTCGACGATTTCTTTCCTTGTCGGTGCATCGGCGGTAGCGGTGAGGGCGATGCGCGGGATATTCGGAAAGCGCTCATGCAGCATCGAGAGCTGGCGGTACTCGGGTCGGAAATCGTGCCCCCATTGCGATACACAATGCGCCTCATCGATTGCGAACAATGAAATCGGTGTGCGACCAAGCAGATCGATGAAGCGTGCAGTCAGCAATCTCTCGGGCGCTACGTACAACAAGTCAAGTTCGCCATTGAGGAAGCGTTGCTCAAGCTGCGAGGCCGCGCGCGCGTCGAGCGTGGAATTGAGGAATGCCGCTTTCACGCCTAACTGCAGCAATGCCTCCACCTGATCCTGCATCAACGCAATCAACGGCGAAACGACGATGGCCGTACCCTCACGCGCCAGCGCCGGAATCTGAAAACAAAGCGACTTGCCACCGCCGGTCGGCATCAATACGAGCGCGTCGCCGCCGCCGATCAGGTGGTCGACGATGGCTTCCTGATTTCCCCGGAATGCGGGGTAGCCAAAAACAGTGTGGAGAATTTCTTGCGGGGAGGAATGGGTGGCGTGGGACATGCGGCATGATATTTCATCCGGACCACATCGCTCCAATCAACGTGGTTTGCGGACGGTATTAAAACAGTGCCGACAGGGGCATTGCTGGCACGACCCATTTTGTGCACCACGAATGGCGGTGCGTTGCCGGTGATATCGGGACGCCACGTCGATGCCCATTCGCAATCGAAGCTGAGGCTTATCGCAAACGAAACACTGCAGGCGCACACGCCGCGTTTGTGGTGTCCGGCGAATCTGGTTTCGGGATAACTGTGAAGAACGCCTATTCACGGGATTTTACAGACATTTATGTCCGTAGAGCCGCGCCCGTGCTGGAGTTTCACCATTTTTAGCGGGAGTAAAACTGCCCGCTACACGTTCATAAACCCCACATTCGACGTCCCGAAGTTGCCAATGTTCGGCAGCACCAAGCGCATATTGGCGTCACTCACGCCGAACCACCGCGCCAGAGTGGCCGCGTATTGGTCGACCGATGTCGTCGGTAGCAGTCTGCCCGACCCGACTTCATCGTTGTTGTTCAGGCCCATGATGGGAAATGTGCCGTAGTACTGCTGGCCCTTTACCGCGCCACCCATGATGAAGTGATGCGAACCCCAGCCATGGTCGGAGCCATCGCCGTTGGTTGTGAGGGTACGACCAAAGTCGGAGCCGGTAAACGTCGTTACGTTATCGGACAAGCCAAGGGTCCCCATTGCGTTGTAAAAATACGCCATTGCACCTGCCACCTGAGCGTGCAAGTTTGGTTGATTGATCAGCTGGTCGTCATGTGTGTCCCAGCCGCCCAGCGAAACGAAAAACACCTGGCGTTTCGCGCCAAGCGTGTTCCGCGACGCAATCATGCGCGCCACCAGTCGCAACTGGGTGGCAATGCTGCTACCAGCGATATTGGCCGGCAATGGGAGGTCAGGCGCAACGGCAAGCGCCGCCGTAAGACTGGTGTTGGCATCCATTGACCGTTGCGTAACGGTCGCCAAATCCTGGGTAAACGGATTCGAGCCTGGCGTTGTGATAATTGATCGAAAGTTGGCGCTGGCCGTAGCCGACCCAAACAAGGTGCCGGTGATACCACCGATCGGCGTCGAGCCAGCGCTGCTTAATTGGTATCCAACGGTTGTCTGTCCTGCCAAAAATACCGCG
>JANMZU010000398.1:0-2175 GCA_031383585.1 Betaproteobacteria bacterium | reverse complement strand
GTGATCAAGCCGCTCTGGTCGCCGGTAGTCGACATGTTCAAGACCAAGCGCTACTGGATCGTGGCCCTGCAGTTTCTCATCGGCGCCTCGCTCGCTCTGGTCGCGCTGACCATTCCGACTGCACATTTTTTTCAGATTACGCTGGCTGTCTTCTGGCTCATGGCTTTCAGCTCCGCAACCCACGATATCGCTGCGGATGGCTTCTATATGTTGGCCTTGCAGCAACACGAGCAAGCGGCGTTCGTTGGCGTCCGCAGCACCTTTTATCGCATTGCCATGATTGCCGGTCAGGGTGGTCTAGTGTTTCTGGCAGGCCAGATCAGTGAGCAGACCGGCAATGTGGCGTTGGCATGGTCGATCGTATTTTTCATTCTCGCAGCGATGTTCATGGCGTTGTTTGTTTATCACCGCTTCGTATTACCGGTACCGGCAAGCGATCAGCCGTTGCTGCGGGAGGGCAACGACGATGTGCTGGCAGGTTTCATTTCCACGTTTACGGCATTCTTCAAGCGCCCCGACATTCTGGTGATCCTGTTGTTCCTGCTGCTGTTTCGATTCGGTGAGGCGCAGGCATTGAAGCTGGCTGCGCCCTTCCTGCTGGACCCGGCGATCAAAGGCGGGCTTGGCTTGAGCACCCAACAAGTGGGGCTGGTGTACGGCACCATCGGCGTCATTGCATTGACGCTCGGCGGTTTGCTTGGTGGCTTCGCGATTTCGCGTCACGGATTGAAACGCTGGATCTGGCCAATGCTGCTCGCAGTGCACTTGCCCAATCTGGCGTTTGTTTTTCTGGCCTACGCGCTGCCGACGAATATCTATGTGATCGCCACGGCGATTGCCATCGAACAGTTCGGCTATGGCTTCGGCTTCGCGGCCTATCTGCTGTTCATGATCATGGTTGCAGACGGCGTGCACAAGACCGCGCACTATGCCATCTGCACTGGCTTCATGGCGCTGGGAATGATGTTGCCCGGCATGGCCAGCGGCTGGATTCAGGAACAGCTTGGCTATCAGCACTTTTTTATCTGGGTGTGCATCGCCACGATACCTTCTCTGGTGGTAACGATGTTCGTGAAAATAGACCCCGCGTTTGGCCGCAAGGTGGATCGCTGAGATGCCAGGCGAGACGCTATCCGGACGGCTGATTTCGCTGGACGCGTTTCGCGGCTTCACCATCGCCGGTATGGTGTTGGTCAACAACCCCGGCGACTGGGGCCACATTTATTCGCAGCTGGCGCACGCAGAATGGAATGGCTGGACGTTTACCGACTGGATATTTCCATTCTTCCTGTTTATCTGCGGCGTCTCGATGACGTTTTCGCTGGGTCGCCGGGCTGCGGCTGGTGACGACAAGGGCGCACTATTGCGGCAGCTTTTCAAACGCGCGGCGATCATCTTTCTCATCGGCCTCACGCTCAACTTCATCCCGAATTTCAGTCTGGAAACGCTGCGCATCCCCGGTGTGCTGCAGCGGATCGCCCTGTGCACGATGCTGGCGGCACCCATCGTTGTCTACTGTGACTGGAAACAGCAGTGCTACTGGATCGTCGCATTGCTGGCGCTATACACCGTCCTGATGTTGTTCGTGCCGGTGCCTGACGCTCCAGGCAAAATTGCAGCGGGTGCGCTGGAGCCGGGGCGCGACTTCGGTGCGTACATTGATCGCATGTTGCTCGGTGGGCATCTTTGGGTGAAAGCGAAAACCTGGGATCCGGAAGGTCTTGTCAGCACGCTGCCCGCATTGTGCAGTCAGTTGTTCGGTGTGCTGGCCGGGCGCTGGCTGCTGACGAAAGACAATGCAGCAGAGAAGACCGTCTGGATGATGATCGCCGGGCTCGCGTTCCTCTGGGCAGGAGCAATTATCGACGCCACCTTCATGCCGATCAACAAGAGTCTCTGGACAGTATCATTCTGCATTTTTATGACCGGCTGGGCACTGCTGATATTTTCTTGTTTCTACTGGCTGATTGATGCCTGCGAATCAGCGACGCTTCGCCAAAGTGCGCGGACGACCCTTCTGCCGTTCACCAACTATGGAATGAACGCGCTGTTCATTTTTGCGCTATCGGGGTTGAACGCCAAGATGCTTGGCTTCATCAAATTCACGCACGAGGCTGGCGGCACCATCTCACTCAAGTCGGCGCTCTACCTGCCGCTACAGTCGTTGCCAATTGC
>JANMZU010000355.1:0-1708 GCA_031383585.1 Betaproteobacteria bacterium | reverse complement strand
GACAATTAGTTGCCGGCACCCATAAAGTGATCTTTGAACCGAAATGGCTTGGTTGTTTGAAAGTCTGTCGGTATATGAATACTCAATCTCAACTACTGTTTTGAGCAGCGAGTAATTCTCACGTAGCTGAAGGGAAACTATGAAATCGACTTCTCCGCGATTGGTAGTATGGTTATCAATACTGGTGCTCGTGGTGGGAATTGGGTCAGGTCTGAGTGCTTGTGGCGGCGGAGGTGGGGGCGGGGGCGGCAGCACAAATGCTCCGCCACAATCACCGTTAATCACGCTCCAACCTTTGGACCAGTCCGTTGTTACTGGGCAGCCTGCAACGTTTTCAGTATCGGCAACTGGCGATGTACCTGTCACATTTCAGTGGCGGCGCGGTGGTGTGAATGTTGAAGGCGCGACTGCCGCGAGCTACACATTGGCCCTGCCACAGCTCGCAGACTCAGGGAGTGTCTGGAGTGTGGTGGTCAGCAACGCTGCGGGCAGCATCACAAGCGCAGGAGCGACACTCACCGTCAAAACCGGTCCAGGCATTTGCCTTGTCGCAGGCATGTCGGGCGGTGGCGGCAACATCGATGGCGTGGTTGGACGTTTTTATGGGCCATCCGGCGTGGCAGTTGACGCGACCGGCAATGTTTTCGTCGCTGACAGCCAAAACAATACGATCCGCAAGATTTCGGCAACGGGTACTGTCTCAACGCTTGCCGGTAATGCCGGCGTGATCGGTGCCGCCAATGGCACCGGAACTGCGGCGACCTTTAACAGACCAACTGGTATCGCGCTGGACAAAGCCGGAAATATCCTTGTCGCCGATAGCAGCAACAATTTGATTCGTCAGATTTCGCCTCTTGGCGTAGTGACGACAATTGCGGGGACCGTAGGAAGTAGGGTCTCGGTCGACGGTCCGATTTCGACCGCCACGTTTGCGTTCGTCACCGGCGTTGCTGTGGACAATGCAGGCAATGTCTACGTCACGGACAGAGAACGCGTCCGTAAGATCACTACGGCCGGCCAGGTAAGTACCTTGTGGACTTTCTCAGGTTCATTTGGTGGCCCAGTCCTGGCGGGTCTTGCAATCGATGCTACGGGCGTTGTTTACGTCATGAGTCCCATTGGATATGTTTATAGAATTACGCCGGACGGCGTGGGAACAATCGTGATCGGTCCCGGTAGCCTCTGCTCGATAGCTTATTCGCACGCGACTGGCATCGCACTGGACGCCACCGGCAATGTTTATGTCGCAGATACGGAGCGTAATTCAATCGTCAGAATTACGCCTTCTTGTGTCGCCACGACGCTTGCAGGTAGCGCGACTGACGCGGCGGGCTCGCTTGACGGCGCAGGCAGTATTGCCCGTTTTTCCAGGCCAGCGAGTCTCACGCTTGATGCTACAGGCAATATCTATGTGGCCGACACAAGCAACAACACAATTCGCAAACTAACCACCGACGGCAAAGTCGCAACCTTTGCAGGTGCCGCATCAAATACCGGCGCAACCAATGGAACCGGTGCTGCGGCGCGCTTCAATAACGCAGGTCTTTTTGGCGCAGACAAGCCCGTGTACATAGCCAACAGCGGGCTGACTAGCAACGCCGGTGTTGCCTATGCGGGGGGCGTTGCCATCGATGCGACGGGAAATGTTTATGTCGCCGATACCGGTAATAACATCATTCGCAAAATCACCCTTGATGGCAACGTAATT
>JANMZU010000347.1:0-2949 GCA_031383585.1 Betaproteobacteria bacterium | reverse complement strand
ATGCAGGATATGTGGGAAAAGGTCGTATTTCTTTCCACACTGGCGGCGATGACCTGCCTGATGCGCGCCTCGGTAGGAGAAATCCTGGCAACTGCCGACGGGCGCGCCTTGATGAAACGCCATCTCGATTCCTGCGTTGCTGTTGCGGTGAAAAGTGGCTATCCGCCACGCGCGCCAGTGCTTGAGCGCTATGAAAAAGTCATTAACTCGACCGGCTCACCGCTCACCGCCTCGATGCTGCGCGACCTTGAGAGTGGCGGCCCGGTGGAAGCGGATCACGTGGTTGGTTTCATGCTTGGCAAGGCGCGAGAGTTCGGCATCGACGACACCATGTTGTCGGTGGCCTACACCCATCTGAAAGCATATGAGAACCGGCGTGCAGCAAATCGCCTAACCGCATAACGGCAGTTAGAACGCCAATTGGCGGGCGTTTCAGGGTGAAATTCCTCGTGAAGCCGCGCCGGATAATGGGTTCTGCTTTTTGGAACTTGAAAAGCGGGATCTTGGCACTCAGCCCTCTTTTGCAACGGAATGCAGACTGTGCAGTTCCACCATTTTAATCTGGACACCAAACGGCGCCTGCTCATAGAAACAGTCGGGATCAGAAAGCCGAAAATGTTGGAATGTTAGAACTGACCCTGTTTTTCGTTGGACCCTGTTTTTCGTTGGAATGTTAGAACTCACCCTGTTTTTCGCAGGGTCATGAGTTGCTCCGGCCGATAGCCCCGATTGCTGCCGGGTTGTGGCAACTCGGCGGCGGCAAGAGCGGACTCAAAACCGAGACGATCGAGCATCCGTTTCATCAACCCCATGCCGCCGCAGGCGGTAACTTCCTTGTCGGTAAAACGGTGTTCAAATTCCATCAATGCCCCGCACGCAGATCGCGATCACTTTTTTCAGATGAAAACACCCTAACTGTCATCAAAATCAACAACTTGCGCTAATGGCTTCCATTAGAAGAGGTGGCTAATGGAAAATCTCGGTTGAAACCCACACCCGATCCGTTTTTGCCCGCAACCGCGCTGTCGTTTATGTACTGCCCGAGGTGCGGCCGGTTCAACAAGTGTTTGGTTCCTTTGAAGTCCCGCTGTCGGCGCCGGCCACCCTGTCTGGCCGAGAGGCAGTGTCCTGACGGCCCGTTTGGGCCCGCCCCCGCAGGGCCATGCCGCTACAGGGCGTCGCGGATCAGCTCAGGCCACAAGTCCTGCCACGGGCTGTGCTCGGGCACAATGTATACGATACCCTCACTCCTGCCGAGCAAGGGTTGCACGACGGCGACGTAGAAAGCCACCGGAAGGACCACGCAGCCGGCTGAAATGCGATTGTCGCTGGATTCCGGCGAAGCCATACGGCGTTCGCGCTGTTCCCTCGCAGGCCCGGGACGTAATCGGTGTATGGCCAAAGCGCTGGCATAGTCGAGCCAGATGATGGCTTCACCGCTCCGGTTGTGGCCGGGTTGGGATACGAACCGGCCGGCCGGCGTGGTGCGGTCGCCTTTGCGCAAGCGTCCATGCTGGGCACGTTCGCCCACCCCGGGAATCGAATGGTCGCCGGGATCCTGCCCGAGCAGCATGGGGGAAATGCCTGCCAGCGTACCATCACCGTGGTACAGCAGAAACCTTGCTGCCGGCTTGTCGATGATTGCAAACGGCAAGCCGCGGTGGTCGGCCGATTCAAGTAGGTGAAGTGCCAGCTCTTCTGCAGCTTGGAGGACCGTATCCGACCTGGGCGACGCTGCCGCTCGCACCGCTTGGTTTGACGCGTGCGCAGCTTGCCAACTCAGTGCCGCAGCAGTAAGGGCTGCAGCCTGCCAGAGAAACGTAGGTCGCATGTTTTTGCCAGAAGTCCTTGATGGAGTCGTTGACAGGTGCGATTGCCCCCTGCCCGAGCAACCAGCCCGAAGAGCTGATTTGCCCGTCCATCTTAAAAAGAGCTTCGGTCGGCTGAGCCGCAGATAAGACAGGCAATACCGACTCAATTCCTGATTGGGAGCGCCATCAGGTCGCCCAGGGTGGGCTGATTAAGGCGGTGCCTCAGCAGGACGTGAAACTGCGATCTTGACCCTCAGGCCGCGCAGACTGCGATCAAGCGGCGGCGTTGGCTTGGGCCCCCTTGTCCTGGCATAGCTTCTCCAGTTGCTGGTCTTCCATCTCGCGACGGCGCTTTTGCTGTTGCGCCAATTCGGCTGCGCATTTGGCTTCCAGATCAGCCTCCGACGGCTCTTCATGCAGTGAAAGCGACGGCCCGCCGGCAGTCTCCGGCTCACCGCGGGCGCTCTTGAGCTTCATGTTCAGCCGCATTTCGTTAACCGTGTCCGCTTTGCGCAAGGCCTCCTCGCAGGAAATGTGGTTGTCGTTATAGAGCTCGAAAAGCGCTCAGTCGAAGGTGCGCATGCCGAACTCGCGGGACTTTTCCATGATGGCTGATTGGGTGAATTTGGCGGTTAGCTGAGAAAAGCCGACCAAAAACTTAAACACAAGCACTGGTGGGGCGTTCGAGGCAATTATTGCCCGAGTGCCGCACCAGTGCTTGCATATGTCCGTTTGACTGGCGGATGGTGCCTGTGGATCAATGTACTGTGTACGCTGCAGGGAAAAGCGGGGCTCTAACAACCATACATTTCCCACTAACAATCCCTCGTATATCCGTACCGCTAGGCACACCATCGCCTATTGAACCGAAAACAGCGCAGCAATCTCTGCAATTGTGTAGGAATGTAAGAACTGACCCTGAGGTTTCCCCTTGGCAGATTCACTTGGCGAGGGGTTTTCAAAAACCATCGTCGACTGGAAAGTCTCTGCGAACACAATGCAGGATATGTGGGAAAAGGTCGTATTTCTTTCCACACTGGCGGCGATGACCTGCCTGATGCGCGCCTCGGTAGGAGAAATCCTGGCAACTGCCGACGGGCGCGCCTTGATGAAACGCCATCTCGATTCCTGCGTTGCT
>JANMZU010000333.1:0-9406 GCA_031383585.1 Betaproteobacteria bacterium | reverse complement strand
CATCGCCTTGATACAAAGAATTGTTTGTCGACCATACGTATCCTTGCAGGTAAACCTCAGAAGAACGGGACCGACTCGTCACGAACGGATTGATATTCCATGACCAGTCTCGCAGACTAAATCGCCCATCTGCATCCGTTTGCGTCATCGTAAAGTCGTAACAAATGGTCTTTCCAATCGCCCCCAGATTTACATGCCCGTCCCACTTCGCCATCACAAAAACATTTGCCAGCGGCTTGCCGGTTTCTTCATCGATGATCCGGCCGGATCCAGCCAAAAGCGTGGTCGTGTGTGCTCCTGCAATAAAGAGGACCGCGCATGCGAGACGTAAAGTGCGGCGTGTTCTAGTCTTATTCATGATCAAGTCCTTCTAGAATCCGTCAATTCGCCAAATGCCATCGCTATCCCGAATCAGGAATACAGTGAACACGATGTCGCCGTCCACGGTGTCGCGTACTACTGATAATTCTGCGAAGGTACTGTGAAGTTGCAGACCTTTGATCGTACCGAATCCATTTGCCAACGCCGCGAGTCCCGATCCCGCTGCCGTGAAAGCTGTTCGATAGTTCTCTCGGATGGTATTGGTAAAGTTGCTGACCGCCCCATCAATGTTGCCCGCCTTCAGCCGCTCATTCACTCCGTTGTATATGTTCGTCATCAGGCGGAATCGGTCAATCGGCGCATCTATAGCTACCCGCTTTGTTACCACATAAATCACATTCCCATGTGCATCCTTTAGAGCAATAGGGGACGTACCACGGTTGTTTTCAAGACTTTCAAAAAGAACAGTAGTCTGTCCCTGAATACGCTGAATACGAGCCAATATGCGCACTATGCTACTTGCGTGTCGCGGCATTTTTGTAGAGCAAAGGTTCGATGACGTTTAGGACCAGAAGGTATGGAGCAAAGCCAAATACAACAATGCCAAGAACGTTTATTTGCGGCAATCGGGTAAACAAGGCAAGTGCCGTTGCCAACAACCAAGTGCTCCAGCACAAGACTATCGCGATGACTCTGATTCGGCGGACGCGAATCTCTACCAAAGGTCGATGAGTGTCAGTGTCAGGATCTTTGGAAACATGCGACATTCTTGATAGAACTTTGCTGGCTAACGACTGAGTTCAGAGGTGCTGCGAAGCGGCGTCCTCTGGAACGAAATGTTGGGCATCAAGCCGCAATCTCTCGCAGCACATCTGGATGCTTTACGGCGACCTTCAACAACATTCGGGCCGCCCCTGTCGGCTCCCGTCGTCCTTGTTCCCAATCTTGAAGAGTGCGCGGTGAAACGCCGAGAAGCTGGGCGAAGTCCTGTTGTGAAAGCCCCATGCGCATGCGGGCCTCTGCCGCCGAAGGCAACTTTACCTTTGTGCTTCGCGCAACTTCACCGCGCCGCATTTGGCGAACTGACTCCAACAAGTCTTGTTGAAATTTTCTTGTTTCAGATGGCATCTTGAATCTCCTGTTTCAATTTGGCCAGAAATGCAGCGGGCAAATTGTCAAACTTTGACTTCGTATAGACAACGAGCAACCAAAGAACTGTTTCACTTGGATTGAAGTAAATGATCCTACCTCCACCACGCTTGCCCATGCCGGCACGGGACCAACGCACCTTTCGGCAGCCGCCCGTTCCCGGAATCAATGCTCCGGCGAGCGGGTTAAGTGCGATCCACTTAATGAATTCAAGCCGTTCATCTTCGGTCCAGATATCATCTGCGTAACTCTGAAAAATTGGTGTTTCCGCAACTGTGCGCATACAGGAATACTACGGCATTGCCGTACACAATGCAATGGCTACGCTGTTGATGTCCAACGAATAGACATAGCGAAACTCGCGTCTGCATGCCATTCCACGTTGCTCTCTATCACTCCGTGAATAAAGTGACAAAAAAACATATTGAACAGCAGCTTGACATCGACTATTCCGCCTTTCACCACCATGAACAGCTTCACCAAGTACAGCAGCTGCATTCTCCGCCCGCCACAACAATAATTTTCAATCAAATATCAAACTCAAGCACCGGCGCGCATTTCCAGACATTTTTCTTCCAAACACCGCACCAGTGCTAGTGTTTTACTTTTTCAGGACTTCTCTGCCGCCTCCCGAATAGCCTGCAACGTCGTATTCGGCGAGATCGCTTCCGGATCAATCCGAATCTCGATCAGCGCCGGTTTCCCCGCCTTCATCGCACGCTCAAACGCAGGCGCAAACTCCGCTGTGTTCTCCACCACTTCCCCGCTCGCGCCAAACGCGCGCGCATACGCAGCAAAGTCCGGATTCACTAGCGCCGTGCCGTGCACGTGTCCAGGGAATTCGCGTTCCTGATGCATGCGGATAGTGCCGTACATATTGTTGTTCACGACGATGAAAATGACATTGAGCTGGTATTGCACCGCCGTGGCCAGCTCTTGCCCGGTCATGAGAAAGCAGCCGTCGCCAGCGAACGCGACCACGACGCGATCGGGATGCACGGCCTTGGCTGCGACTGCTGCGGGCACGCCGTAGCCCATCGCGCCGGAAGTAGGTGCCAATTGAGTACGAAAGCCGCGATAGCGATGGAACCGGTGCACCCAGGTGGCATAGTTGCCGGCGCCGTTGGTGAGGATCGCGTCAGGCGGCAATACGCTTTCGAGGTGCTGCATCACATCCCACATCTGCACCGCACCGGGGATTGTCTTCTGCGCCTGCCATGACTGATAGTCCGCGTTGGCCGCCTTCACGTTCTCTTCCACGCCAGCCTGCGTGACACGCGGGAGTGCAGCGAGCGCTTTCGCCATTGCTGCCATGGTGGCGTTGATCATGAGGTCGGCTTGATAGACGCGGCCCAACTCTTCCGCACCGGCCAGAATGTGCACGAGTTTTTGCGTCGTCTGCGTGCCAGCGGCCGGGTCGATGAGCGTGTAGCCGCTGGTGGTCATCTCGCCCAGCCTTGGGCCGAGAGCGATCACCAGATCAGCGGCTTTGATACGTGCGGCAAGTTTTGGATTGATGCCGATGCCGACATCACCGGCGTAGTTGGGATGCGTGTTATCCAGCAAATCCTGGAAGCGGAAAGCGCAGCCGATGGGAATTTTTTGCGTCTCGGCAAAGCGCTGCAAGTCCGCGCAAGCATCGGCGTGCCAGCCACTACCACCGGCAATCACAAACGGCCGCTTGGCGTTTTGCAACATATTGGATAGCTTCGCCAGTGCTTCTTCGCCTGGCGAGGTTTCCACACGCTGCCACGCGCGCGCATCAGGAACCGCAGCGGTCGCAGTAAGCATATCCTCCGGCAGCGCGAGCACCACCGGCCCCATGCGACCACTGGTTGCAACTTGGTACGCACGCGCGATGAATTCCGGCACACGATCCGCACGATCAATCTGCGCCACCCATTTGGCCATCTGCCCGTACATGCGGCGGTAATCAATTTCCTGAAACGCTTCACGCTCGACAAAGTCGTTGCCGACCTGGCCGATAAAGAGAATCATCGGTGTCGAATCCTGAAACGCAGTGTGTACGCCAATAGAGGCGTTGGTCGCGCCGGGACCACGCGTAACCAGACAGATACCGGGCTTGCCGGTCAGCTTGCCGTAGGCCTCAGCCATATTGGCGGCACCAGATTCGTGACGACAGGTGATCAACCTGATCGTATCGCGGTGCTCGTACAGCGCATCGAGCACCGGCAGATAGCTTTCACCGGGTACGCAAAACGCCAGATCAGCGCCGTGAATTTTGAGTTGATCGACGAGGATCTGTCCGCCCGAACGTTGTCTATCAAATGTCATAATTGCTTCACCTCATATCCTCTCGCCACAAGCATCTCTACCAGTCCCTTGGGACCCAACAGGTGTAGCGAGCCAACGGCAACGAAGTGGGGCACGCCACCATCCAGGTAGTTGGCGATTTTTTCAAGCATGGCGTCGTGTCGGCTGTAAAGTAGTAATGCATCGAGCTGGTCCGTCATACGCATGCCCATGTTTGCGCTTTTCACCACATCCTTCATCAACGCCACATCGCCGGTCTGCCAGGCGTTCACCATGCCTGTCACCTGATCCGGCGCATTGCCGGACTCTAGCGCGCGGATCGCGTTCTCCAGAAACGCCTCCTGCAATTGTGGCGACATGCCATCCATCATCCTCAGCTGCGCAGCCTGAGACTCGAGTTGGAGAATTGGTCTGCGATCATCTTTGGATTTGGCAATCAGGTAGCCATCAACACCGAGGTTCATATCGTAGCCCAGCTTGGAAAATTCGGCGATGGTCAGAAAGCCGCCTATGAGATACGGCTTCATCGGCCTGACTGCTTCCAGCGGGATCTGCAAGCGCGCAAGCTGCGTCTTGAGCCGGCCAAATAACGCAGCCGGAATATGCTTTTCGAGATTGTCGGGAGCCTTGTAATTGATGACAGCGCCAATATTACCCATCCCCTCATTGTTGGTAATATCTGCCTCAACGACCAGCCGCTGCGAGGCGTTCAGCGCGTCTTGAACTTGTGGCTGTAAGGGATAAAACGATCGCTTGCCAACGTGAATTGTGCCGAACAGATACATCACATTTGCTTTTGACTTTACTTCCCAGAGGAAGGCCTTGGTGACCGGGGCAGAATTAGCTTCCGGTTCAGGTTTAGTCTCCTTGGACGTCCCCGGTAGCGTGTCCCCGGGCTTGGTGGGATCGTAAGTTTTCGTTGCGGGTTCGCTGCCAGGCTGCGACTTAGGTGTCGCAGGGGAAGGCGGCGAAGGCGCCGCTACAGACCCTGCAGACATGACGAAAAGCGCAATTGCAGCCAGCAATAACCCGCCAGTCGAGTTGGTAAGTTTCATTTATGAAGCGCGCCCAAAGAAAAACCGAACAGTGACACATTGCAGTTCCCATATCAACCCGCCGGACCCCGTGTTGGCAGCCGGCCACGGAACAAAAATTGCTAAAATGAAATAATCACTATAAAAGGCTCAAGATGCTGCGCTCTTTGACTGGCAAGTTCGAATCACCGCAATTGGCGACCCTACGCAGCATCTCGTTATTCAGTGAGATTGCCACCGGCGAGTTGCGCACGATACGTGGCCTGCTGCACCATCGCACCTATCTTAAGGACGAAGTCATTTTTGACGAAGGTGAGGAAGGGCAGGCCATCTACTTCATCCTGCGCGGCAGAGTGTTGATCTGCCGCCAGGGCAAGCCAGTCGAGGGCATGATTGCCGAACTCGGCGTGGGGCAATGTTTCGGTGAAATGGCGCTGCTCGACAGTGCACCGCGCATGGCGCAAGTCCGTGCCACCGAGGATTGCTCGCTCGATGTGTTGTTTCGCGAAGATTTTCTGCGCCTCATCCAGACCCACTCTCAAATTGCCTCCAAGCTGTCGCTCGAGCTGGCTCGTATGATGGGTGAGCGTCTGCGGCAGACCGTTAACAGTCTTGTGCTGTAGTCGGCCATGACCACCAGCCCATCACGCATCGGTCCGGTTACCTGGTGCGGCATCATCGGCAGCACCTGCCTGCTGCTGTTCCTGTTCCAGAAAATATTGTGGCTGGTAGTGCCGTTCCTGTTGGCTTTGCTGCTTTATTACCTGCTTGTGCCGCTCAGCAATAAGCTGGTACTGGCCGGCTGGAGCACCAATCTGGCGGCAACGATTCTAAGCGGCGCATTTCTACTCGTCGTAGTCGGCGCATTGTTGCTGACCTATCCACGCGTCATCGCCAATGCCGACGAATGGCAACGCACGGTGATGCGCTATCTGGAAGGCGGCGCACGCTTGGTTGAGGCTGTGCTTTATGAGATGCAGCAGAATTTTGCGTTCATGCGCAAAGGCAATCTGAGCGTCGAGCTTCGGGAAAAGACGCTTGGCTATGCCGAGCAGTTTTCAGATAAGCATCTTGGCGGGGCAATTTTTAGTGTGGTTGCTTGGCTGCCTTCATTGGTGCTTGCGCCCATCATCGCTTACTTCCTGCTCAAGGACGGCGGCAAGCTGCGCAAGTTCATTGCTGAGACGGTGCCAAACGCCTATTTCGAAAAAACTTTGTATCTGATGTATTCGCTCGACCGGACAGCCCGACAGTATTTTGTCGGCATGTTCAAGCTGACTATTATCGATGCCGTATTCCTGGTCTTCGGTCTTTGGATTCTGGGCGTGCCATCTCCGTTGACGCTAGGCCTGATCGCTGCCGTGCTGGGCTGGATACCGTACATCGGCCCAATCGTTGGCTGCGCGCTGGCGGTGATGGTCACGGCGACCGATTTCCCGGGCCAGATAAACCTGGTCTATGCGGTCGTTGGACTATTCGCATTGCTCAGAGTATTGGACGACTTCATATTCTTGCCGTTTGTGATTGGCAAAACGATGAGTATTCATCCTCTGCTGACACTGCTGATGTTTTTTATCGGTGAGGCGATTGCTGGCGTTGCCGGGCTGATGCTGGTGATACCGATTCTCGGCATCGTCATGGTGTTGGGGGAGACGCTGGAGATCATCTTCCGCGATACGCGTCTGAGGGCACGCCACGCCTATGCGCGGCAATTGCACCAACGCGCAGCAAATGCGGATCTGCAATTACACGAGCGTTGACGGGTAACCCCGATGACGGAAGCGGGGCGTGATGGTCAGCGATTGGACCCCATTCGCATGGCAAAGACTTTGGCTGTCTTATAGTAGTTCCATATGCGCAAGGCCCCGCTTGCCATGGCAATCATGCCGCGACGCTTAATCGCGACCAGCGCCACAGCGCCCGCCACACCGGCTAGCATTACGGGGGGCGAACGCAAATAGCGGCCGGCGGCGAACCCGTGGTCGGCTACAGCCAGCGGCAGCCTCCAACGCTCTCCCACCGCAGCGATCTGTTCGCGCTGGCCTGCAATTCGCACCAGCAATTGGGCGCGCTTTTGCATGATGTCGTTTAGCTCGCTATTCACTGCCACTCCGCAACGCCTGCCGGTCTTTATCCAACTCGGCAAGACTGGCTGCAAATAATTTTGAACCCGTTTGTACCTTGGCACGAACGACCATCGCGACGGCCGCACCTGCGATCAGATAAACGAGGCTCAACAGCCCAAGCGCCAACAGGCGGTGATCGTCCCAGAACAGCACCACGACGAATGCGTTGAGCAGCATCAAACCAGTGCCGAGACAAAATAAGGCGATCAGCGCAAACAGGAGCATCTGCGTCAAACGCACACGCTCCTCCTGCAACTCGTTAGCTAGCAACTCCAGCCGCGTCGAAAGGATGGCGATCAAAGACCCGGTCAATCGCTTTACCGAAGCCATCAAACCCGAACCGGCCACAGTCATGCCTAGCGACCGCGTGAAATCAGCAGGCCGACCACCAGCCCAACACCGGCGGCGATACCGACGGCCCGCCACGGATGATCGTGAACGTATTCGTCCGTCGCCAACGCGGCGGCTTTGGTCTTTTCGATCATCATCGCCTCAGCGTCTTCCAGTCGCTCCTTGGCCGCTTCGAGATGCCCCTGGATACGCTCGCGCGCGGCAGAAACCTTTTCACCGGCCTGGCTGGCTGTGGCGCGCAGCAATTCTTCTGCGTCCGCCACGACTATCCGCAGATCCTGCATCAGTTTTTCCTTGCTCACATTAGCTTCATCGCGTGTCAAACCTGCACTCATGCTGCTCTCCCTTAAAAAATAAAAACTGTCGGATATTTTAAACTGCCCCGCCAACAATGGGTTCATTCATTGTTGCCTTCGTCATCTTAAAATACATTTACATCCTTGTGAATGTTTCCCGTGATTCGTAAAGCCCATGGCGCTTATTTCGGCAACGATTTGATGTCGTCGGCCAAGCGCACGTAGACCTTTTTAAGTGCTGCTTCGGACGCAAGCACGTAACCGTGCTGGGTGTTTTCGACCACCACTTCTTCAACCGTATAGCTGCGCTCCATCAGCATCGCAAACGGCTGCTTGCGTTGCAACGCAAAATGTAACGCGACAACCGCCCGGGATTTGCCTCCCTCAGCAGCACCATCGCTTTCAATGAGTTTTTCCAGCCGCAGCACCTTTGCGTTAAGTACAAAGCCAATTCCGCCTCCTGTTGAAACATCGGTCACGCGCGGCGCAATTGCCATCGCCTGCAGGCTGACGCGCATGTGTTCCTGCAATAGCGCGGCCGGTGGCTCACTCCAGAATTGGTAATGATATTGCTGCAACTCACGCGGACGATTTGCCGAGGCGTACAGCATGGCGCGCTCGGCATAGGGACCATCAGCGCGCAGCAGTGCCACATGGAGCCCTTCGTTCAAAATAGGCAGTCCGGCAACGGCACCGGTGGCTGCCTCGAGGCGGAAAAATCGATCGGTGGGAACGGGCGGCGAAGATTGGCATCCCGCAATGGCAAGTGCGACAACACAAATCAGGCGTTTAATCGCGCGACTCATTTCTTTGCCTCCACAGAATCCGCGGGCAGTGGGCTACTGAAAATAGCCGATGGGCTTTCGCGCAATTGGCGTGTCAACTCGTTCATATTGCGGCTCGCCCGCTCAAGATTGGACAAAATGGTTTGCGTCTGCCGCATGGCCGCATTGATCTCTGCCTCGGTTTGTTTGAAATCATTCAACGTCTGATTAATTTTCTCAGTTGCCTGGTCACCATTCTTCAGGATCGCACTAACGTATTGGCGGTTTTCATTATTGAGCAGTTGCCCGAGATTTCCAGTCGCCTGCTCGCCATTCTTGAGCATATTGGTCATGTGCTGGCGATTCTGGGCATTCAGTAGCTGTCCAAGATTTTCCGCTGCCGTATTCAGACGCACAAGCGCAACATTTGCCTGGTCCAGTGTCATGCCGCCTTTGCGCTCGAGCATGCCGCCCACGTTGTCAACCTGGCGATTGAGCGTCTGCAAAGCCGGGCGCACGTCATCCCGGGCGATGTTGCGCAGGTCGCCCGCCAGGCCGCCCAGAGCGGCAATCAGCGGGGGATTGTCCAGCGCTCTAACTGTCTGCCCTGGCTTCAAAAATTCCGCGCTCTTTCCCTGCTGCACATCAATCAGCTGCCCGGAGAGCAGACCGGAGGAGCCGATCGATGCAACGCTATCGACGGGGATCTTCCAATCCTGCTTGAGCAACAATTGCACCCGATAGTTAACGCGGCCTTCTTTGCTGATGGGCTCAACACTTTGTACGTGCCCTACCTGATAGCCATCGTAGGTCACCGGCGAGCCATCCGAGATACCAGCGACATTGGCAAAGACCGCATAGTAGGAATCGTGCTTTTCGGTGTGACCGCTCAGACGTGCCAGTGCGTATACAAGCAAAGCCATCGTGATCAGCACAAAACTCCCGACCAGGGTGTAATTGATGTTGTCGCGCTTCATGGTTTCATCCTGAGCTTCATTTTTTGCCTTGTGTTATGCGTTATGCCAGTTCGCGCGTCAAGCGTTGCAAATAGGCGTCACCGTCTACCTCATCGTGTCGCGGTTGGCGTTGCA
>JANMZU010000320.1:0-3677 GCA_031383585.1 Betaproteobacteria bacterium | reverse complement strand
AGGATCTGCGAGGTACGCACATCAAGGGAGCGCTTCTGGAAGAAATGCGCCAGCGGATCGGCTTCCTTGTAGCGCGCCACTTGCAGGATACCTTCGTCGACCGCGAACACCACCGCACGGGTCGGTTGTGCGGCGCTGAGTTTGATTTTCAGCACCTCGCCCGGCTTCACTTTCGCCGGCGCGGTGAAGGTGAGTTTGTTGGTGCGCTTGGCGAGGTTGACCGAGAAAGGCACCGTGCCGTACGACAACGGGCTCATGAAAATTTCGTCCGAACCCGGATCGCGGATGAACTGCACCGTGACATAACCATTGCCTTCAAAATCCGCGGGCAGTTTGATCTTCTGCACCGATGCCTGTGTGCCGGCCTTGAACCACTGATGCGCGTAGACCTTGTCGCGTTCGATGGTAATCAGCCCGGCACCGGCGTAAGGCGCACGGATGCTGATTTCGATTTCGTCACCTGCCGTCACATCCTTGCTCTTCAATGTGAGCTGCAGCTCGGCGTTACGATCCAGCGAGCGGGTGACATTGCCCGCACCAGCGACACTGAATTCAATGCGGTTCTGCTCGACACCCTCGGCATTGCGAATGCGATAGAAGAAGGTACCGGGGGTGCCTGTCTCCAACGGCAGATTCAGCCCGGCTGCCGGTATCGCCAATACGTTTTCCTTGACTGCAATTTCTTTTGCGCGCGACTCGTACTTGTAGGTCCCATTCGGTTGCTTGAGCAACACCGACACAAAGCGGCGCTCAATGAGCTCCAGTTTCAGATCGTTGACGGCGATTTTCTTCGCCTTCGAGTCGATTACCAGCAGATTGACAGTGCGCACTGAGCCACGCGAAACATAACCAAGATCGCCGTCGGGTTTATAGCCAACGAGGTAAGGCAGCTCCGACACCAGCATTGCCGTGTCTGCCGCCACACTGCGACCACCTTCGGGCTCGAACGCGCGGGCGAGGAAATGCAAGCGATAGGTGGCACGCGCATAACGGTCCAGCCCCAGTGCGAACTCGGCGTTGCCGTCGGCGTCGGTGGTGCCGTCAGCGAGTTTGTCCGAATAGCCCTCCTTGGCCCGCAATGGATCATAGAAGCGATGATCGGGATAGCTGCGGAATGCGGGGAACGCGGGTTGCAATGTTAATGTCGCTTCCACGCGCCGATTGGTCGCAGGCGTGCCGAAGAGATTTTGCACATTCACTTTGCCTTTCAATTCGGTCGGCGACACCCAGCCTTCGGCCACTTCAAGCGACAGCTTGGCAACCACCTTCATGCGGTCAGGCAGGAATTCCTGTACGCGTACCGTCACCGCACCCAACTGTGTGTTTGCCTGGCCGTCTTTGACGGTATAGAGCGTTACCGTGTAGTTGCCGGTTGGGGAGGTCTCCTGCGTGGTGTAGGTCAGCTCGTTGAAGCCACCCACACCCAGCTTGATTTTTTCGCGCTTCACCGAAAGGCCACGCGGATCGGTTACGTCGACTTCGAGCGGAATGCCGGCCATCGTTCTGGCCCAGCTTGCGGCTTTGACGATCATGCCGATATTGATCGGGTCACCTGGCCGGTAAATGCCGCGGTCCGAGAACAGGTAGGCCGAGAGCGTGCCCGGCTGCAGCGTATTACGAATGCCGCCGACATCGAAGCGCGAGAAATCCAGGCCGCGATCCGCGCGATTGAGCGGCAGGAAACTCATGTCGCCAGCCTTCTTGACCAGATACATCAGCGGCGTGCGTTCGCGGGAGAGGTTCTCCAGTTTGGCAAAGCGCACGCGACCGGTGGCGTCCGTCGTCTGCGTGAACAGCGTGAGGCCGTTCTTGCCGATTACGTCGACGTCGGCACCAGCAACCGGCAAGCCGGTGGCGATCGACTGCACAAACACATCCTGCGAACCATCGAGCGAGCGCTTTACGAGGATGCCAAGATCGGTCACCAGCAGCAGGCGAAAATCTTCACGCTCGGACGGTTCGATCTGGTCTTCGCGTTGCTGGCCGGTCTCGCCGTCGGGCTGGTCGGGATCGGCCGGTTCTTCGTCGTCGCGCTTTACCGGTTTGCGATCAAGTTTCGGATCGTAGCCTTGCACGCGCAGCAGGAAAATACCACGCTTGTCGGTGCCGTCTTTCTTCAGGTAGTCACCGAGATTTAGCGCTTCATAGTGCGCCTTGCCTTGCTTGAGACGTGGCAATGGAACTTTCTTCTCAAACCGCTCAGTAAGGTTATCCATGCCGAACGCGCCCATGAACTGCGGCTTGTCGAAATTGCCTTCCGACTGCGTCACCAGATGTTGCAATTGCGACGGCAGAATGCGCCCCACTTCCATCTTCAATCCTGGAAGGTCGCGAATCATCACCGCGACTTTGCGCTCACCACTCAGCGCAAGCAATGCGCCCTGACCGAGGATGTTGAGTTGCGCTGGGAACGGCGGCACTTGCAGAACATTCTGCACGCGCTTGGCCAGCACGTAGCCGCCGAACGATTTCATGCCACGCTCGACCTGCACATACATATAGCGGCCTATCGGCGCGTTGTATTTGAACACGTGTGTCTCACTGTGTTCGCGCTCTCCGGCAACGAGGTCCAGCTCGACGCGTGTCGATTCTTTCAGCACAACCTCGGAGATTTCCTTGAGGTTGCCCCAGGCATACGGGCCCTGGCGATCTTCCTTTTTGATTTTCGAGTTGTATACCGGTAACAGCCACGCGCTGGTGGCACCCTTGATGTCCTTTTCCAGGGTGCTCGCCGAGATCGTCGTGGTGATAATTTGTTCGGGTTCGTTCTTTGCCGTCATCGCCACATTCGGCGCAATCTGCGTCACGCTCAGGCTCGCCAATCCGGGTACGCGCACCACCTTCGACATCGCTTCATCGAATGCCCTGCCGCCACGAACGGCGGTAGCACCTTTATCCACAGTCAATTCGATGCTGCTATCTTCCTGCGGCGTGGAAAGATTCTCGGAGTGAATGAAGGCGTTGAGTTTAAGTTTGTCGTAGGTGACGGTGAACTTGGTACTCTCGCGTCCCAAGCCCCATACGCCTTCGCTTTGGCCGCCGAGCTTGAGTGCGATACGCTTTTCCAGCTCGGCGCTGTTTACCGGATGCGTGAAATTGATATCGAAGACGGCCTTCTTTAGCGACGGATTGGTCGGGTCCTGATAGAACTCGGAGCGAACAACCTTGCCGACGAACGCCGGCGTCTGGAATTTCGGCGAGTAATTCGCCAACACAATCTGTGGCGCAAACACCGATTTGTCGAGCGCAATCTTGTATTCAGCGCCGACGACCCAGTCCTCCTTGGGATTGAATTCGAGTTCCTTGTCCTCGTTCCATTTCCATTGGCCTTGCAGCGCCGGCGCGATGGTGATGCCGCTGGAAATGTCCTTGCCGGCCATTGCCAATGGCGCGACCGATTGCTCGAACTGGATGATCAGTGGCCGTGGACCACGATCCTTTTCGTCTTCGTTTTCAATCGGTGTGCGCGCCGGGTTCTGGACCGTGACCTTGACCTCGACGGGCTTTGGCCGCGCCTCCCACCACTTGTAGCCATAGAAACCACCCGCCGCCAACGCAACCAGCAGCAGCAACGTGCCGCCAGCGTGCTTCGGATGCGCGCCCACCCATCGTGCCCACGGCGGCGCGCTCCAGGCGACGTTACCGAAAACCGGTGAAAGCAAACGTCCCAAAAGGCG
>JANMZU010000294.1:0-4392 GCA_031383585.1 Betaproteobacteria bacterium | reverse complement strand
TCGGTGATGCCGGGGGCGCCAAACACACCGCGCCAGTTGAACAGGTCAACGTTGACGCCCTGCTCTCTCAACGTCGGTACGTCAATGCCGGCGGCACGCTTGTCTGATGAAATCGCCAGCGCGCGGAACTTGCCGCCCTTGATCTGCGCGGAAAACTCACCGTAACCGGAAACACCAACCGTAACGTGACCGCCGAGGATGGCTGCCTGCGCTTCACCGCCGCCCGCATACGGAATGTAGTTCACCTTCGAAGGATCCACGCCCACGGCGCCGGCAATCATGCCCGCGAGGATGTGGTCGGTACCGCCGGCGCTACCGCCGCCCCAGCTCACTGAACCTGGGTCGGCTTTCAATTTGTCCGTCAGGTCCTTGAGTGTCTTGATTGGCGAATTTGTCGGCACCACCAGCACTTCATATTCGCCCGTGAGCCGCGCCAATGGCGTGACCATGCCAAGGTTCACCGCCGACTTGTTGAGGATGATGCCGCCTACCATCACCATGCCGCCAGTCATGATGGCGTTGCCGTCACCTTTGGATGTGTTGACAAACTGTGCGAGCCCGATCGTTCCGCCAGCGCCGCCCTTGTTATCGAACTGGGCGTTCTTGATCACCCCCGCTTTGATCATTGCAGCCGAGAGGTTTCGACCGGTTTGGTCCCACCCGCCGCCGGGATTGGCCGGGATCATGAATTTCACACTATCGAACGCGATAGCAGATGTGCCGACGATAAAAGATGTGGCAAATGCACAGGCGCCCAAGAGCCTGGATAGTGTTCTCATGACTTCTCCTCGAATATTGTTTTATAGAATGATTAATACTGTGCGTCCCGTTTTTAAGTTTAGCGTTAGACGCAATCAAACACAAACCGGGCGGCCAAACAAAAAAATGCCCGACGCCTTTGGGGCATCGGGCAAACCGCTCTCGGAGGAGAAATTGACGGTGGAGTTAACCACCGCAATTACTATCTAGCATTTGCCGTGCCAAGTCCGACAATTCAATGTAATCAGCAACTTAGTCCATCAGGCCGTTTCTCTTGCTGCACCGCAACAGCGCAGCAGAGTAGTGCGGCGCGCAGAAGCGGTGCTACCGCGCAGTTTTTAGGGTTTCTGTTGCCAGACTTTGCGGTACTTGCCGCGGATAGGCTGATAGAACTCAAGCACCTTTGCCAAGTCACGCTCTGCATCCCCACTTGTTAGCATGGTCGGGCCAAACCCGATCACCTTGCGTGAGAAATCAAAGTAAGCCAGCAGAATCGGCACATGCGCACCATGTGCGATGTGCAAGAAGCCCTTCTTGAATCCGCGATCAAGCTGCCTGGTGCCCTCGGGCGCCAGCGCCAGCACCATACGATTGCTGCGGGCAAATGCCTGAACCACGTCGTCGACCACGCCATGCGTGGATTGGCGATCGACCGGAATACCGCCAATGGAGCGCATCCACTTGCCAAACAGGCCGCGAAACAGCGTGTGCTTGCCGAGAAATGCGATTTTGATGTCAAGCGCCCACAGCACCATGACGCCGATTACGAAATCCCAATTGGTGGTGTGAGGCGCGACCGCGATGACAATTTTCGGAACGTCCGGCAACGCGCCTTCAAAGCGCCAACCGGACAAGCGCATCAGCATTTTGCCCAGCGCAGAACTGAGCACGCCGCCGCGACGAGCATAGGACGCGGGGACAATATCGAAATAACCTGTTGCCACGTTCGCTTCGGCCACCTGCGGATTGGCGGCGCTACATTACCTGCGTTTTCTTGCCGCGAGCAGCGCTTCCTGCAACGACTCTTCCGAGAGCTGATTGACGCTTGAAGAAATCGCTTCCGCCAGCGGAATGGCTGAGACCGGCAGCTTTGCGATATTGACCTTTTCAACGAACTTGGCGGCGGCGCCCGCGATTCGCAACAGTGCATCGCGGTCTGACATCATGAATTCAATTTCACTCCTCAACATTTGCACTGCGGGATGTTCTTTGGCTATCTTCATTTTCTTCTTTCAAAACTGTCAAAAGCGTATCAGGGCATTTTAGCTCGCATTGGCCAGCGGCAAGTTAACCAACAGGTTCTGCGGCTTGAGTTTTAGCTGCATGTCTTTGCTGATCGCCAAGCCGAGATAGACCGGCTTGCCGGCAACATCGCCGCGCATGTCGTTTGCATCCGCAAACTCCAGCTTGAAGAGACAAATCAGCCGGGCGCGGCGATCCTCAGCGACCTCAACGCCTTCATAGAGATCATTGAGTATTGACGTGGAATCGATATCCAGCCCAACATGCCAGCGCCAGGCATCGTCGTCGACGCGACCAATCGCTTCAATGCTCACCTGAACGCCGAAAAAATGCCCGATCCAACGGCTTAACAAGCGGGCGAATGCCTGCTCGCCAACACGACCGTGAGTGAGATCAAGCAGGTAGTTGTGGCGGCTCTCGCGCAAAAAATAGAGTTGCGCATTTTCGTGGGACATCACATCCATATTCATCTCGCGTAGCGGCGTGCCCTGCTTTGCGATTAGCCGGCCAATACTGCCAAAGCCGCCGCTATCAGCAAATAAGGCAATGGTCTCAGCATCGGCTACGAGCACCTGACCACCTTCGGTCGAGACACGCTGACGCCGAAAAAACATTTCTGCCGCGCGCAGCTCATATGGGTCTTCGCATCCGTCCATCATGCCTCGGACAATCGCCTGCGCAACGAGATCAACGAACAATGGCGGCAATGTGATCGCGCCGCGCTGAAACAAACGCAGGTAAAAACGTTCCAGCGTTACGCTATCGAGCAGCGACTTTCTCAGCGCCAAAAAATGCCGATAGTTCTCCCGAGTATCGGCGTCTTCAATTCGCTCAATTTCCTCGAGAGTGACGGCACCGACGGGATCAGCAACCAACGACGCGTAGAGTGCTCGCTCGTTGGGGCCGGACTCATTGATTGGGGCCAGTTCCGGCCTCTGCAGCAGCCAGCGCAAATAGTCAGGCGTTGCCCGTAACCAGCCGTGATCGTTTCGGAGCAGGGTTTGGTACCCGCTGGTTTGCCAGAAATCTTGCATTACATCAGGTGAAGCATAGATGCGTATGGCAAATAGCGCAGAAGCGCAATCCTACCGGCGACCTCGCCGCCGGTTGATGCGCTGCATCTGATGGCATCAGCGCCCATGCGAAAGGCATCGCCAAGGTGTTGCCGCCGCTGATAAGTACTCAAGGCATTTGTGCCCGGATTTCGGCGCTATCCAACTGCGGCGGGCCGACAGCATCCCCCAGCGCCCGCGCGTCAATCGGCTTGACCAGATAGGCACTGGCACCGGAGGCAAGGGCCTGTCGCCGAAGTGAGTTGTCATCGAGCGCAGACACCATAACGCACTTCGGCATTGCGTCGGTTGCGCGAGAAAGATTGCTGAGAAAACTAAGCCCGCTCAGGCGGGGCATGCGCACGTCGCAAATGACAATGTCGAAGCGGCTCGATTGACAGCGCTTCAGAGCATCCAGACCATCAAACGAACGCTCGACCGCGTAGCCCATTTTGTGCATGAGGTAGGAAATGTGGTCGACGAATGTCTCATCGTCATCAACCACGAGTGCGCGAAGTATCGAATCGTTTGATGATGCCATTTTCATAAGTACCGGATGCTGAATATTGAGTTCTGAATGCGGCTAATGAACGATCACTATCTGCTGACTGTACGAAGCTTACCCGCAAACGGCATCAATTATCGCCCTGCTTGATGCGGGCTTCACCAGATATGCGACCGCACCTGCAGCGAGCACTTCTCTCTTGACCGTTTGATCATCCAAAGCCGACAACATCACCACACGACAATTCGACTCCGGCGTGAGACGCAGATTTTTTAGGAAACTGTTGCCGGAAAGTTTGGGCATACGGATATCGCAAACCACAGCGTCAAAATGACCGGCCCGGCACATTTCAAGCGCAGCCATCCCGTCCCCGGCGGTTTCCACCTTGAATCCGGCACGACGCAGGACGGCTGAAACGAATTCAACCATCGTGCTGTCATCGTCGACGACGAGGGCGCGTCTTTGAGGCGCGTTTACCTGCGAAGTACTACTGTCCGATACCATGCTTTTCTTATGTTGGCTGCTGCGTTTTCAGGCTTGTTTGACACAATCGACATAGTAGACAAGCTTTCCATCGTGCCCGGACTCAACCAGCCCGTGAATATCGGTCTCGAAACCGGGAAACTTGCCATTGAATTCCCGGGCGAAACGCAGATACTGGACAATGGTCTTATTGAATCGTTCTCCCGGGATGAGCAGTGGTATGCCCGGGGGATACGGTGTGATCATGACGCTGGTGATTCGGCCCTCCAATTCATCGATCGCTACGCGATCGACCTCGCGATGTGCGAGCCTCGCGTACGCATCAGCCGGCTTCATTGCGGGCTGCATATC
>JANMZU010000025.1:0-4271 GCA_031383585.1 Betaproteobacteria bacterium | reverse complement strand
GCGAACAGCGGCTGATTGCCCGACAACGGCGCTGATGTTGCCGCGTTTGTTGCTGCGTTTGCTATTGCGTTTGAGTAAAATCAGTAGCATCAGCCGCCTGAAGTTGGCGACGAATGAACGGCGCAGCTTGAATACACATGCAGCGTCTTTAGGATTGGGCTGATTATGGAACGGTAAACCAGCAAGGTCTGTGCGTTGACGTACAAAGGATCGGCATCAACAGCGCTGCAATGTGCGACAACACACGGACGGTTCTCACCGAAACGGACATCATCTGCAGCAATTACCAACGCGTTGGCACATTTTTTCAGAAAGGCAGCATGTGGCAGCTCCCAAACCCATCCAGATCATCCTTGCCCGGCAACTGGCCAGCAGCTTGGAGATGCCGATCCTGCTGATCGACACGGCCGGCACGCTCGTCTACTACAACGAGGCTGCAGAAGCCATTCTTGGCCAGCACTATGACGAAACCGGTGAAATGTCGGAAGAGGAGTGGAGCGCGCTTTTCGCGGCCGAAGACGACGCACGCAACCCCATCCCCCCGGAAAGCCGACCGATAATGCTGGTGCTTTCCGAGCGCAGGCCCATCACCCGCTCGATGTGGTTGCGTTGCGGTAATGGCGAGTGGCGCTATCTGAATATCACCGTCTATCCGCTAATCGGTGAAGGTGGCCAGCTACTGGGCGCGCAAATGATCTTCTGGGAACCCTAATGTCGTGACTCTAGTGTCGTGACACAGAAGTATCGATACATAAAACGGCGGCTTTTTCCGCATGGCGGTGTTGCTCGTCGTTGCCATGCAAGAAATCCATCCGTTTCATTCACATCGCCTTTTCTATATCGAGACACAACATGGAAGTAACCTTATGGGGTACGCGCGGCTCGCTGGCCACCCCCGGACCTGAGACCGCGCAATATGGCGGCAACACTTCGTGCGTAGGGGTGCGTGGGCGCGACGGCACGGTGCTGGTGCTGGACGCAGGCACCGGCATTCGGCGTCTCGCAAAAACCATTCCAGCCTCGGTTTTGCGGGTGGACATCCTGCTCACGCATCTGCACATGGACCACATCCTCGGGCTGGGATTTTTTGGGCCGCTCTATCGAGAAGATGTCGATGTCCACATTTGGGGCCCGGCCAGCTCCACGCAAAACCTGCAGGCGCGGCTCAAGCGTTATCTTTCACCGCCCTTGTTCCCTGTGCGCCTAAGTGAATTGCCTTGCAAGCTGCATTTTCACGAGGTGCCGTGCCGGGATTTTGACATTGGTGAATTCCGCGTCTCCACAGCACTGGTTTGTCATCCCGGTCCGACCGTTGGCTACCGGATCGAGTCCTCGTCCGGCCGCGTGCTGACATATCTGCCGGATCACGAGCCCGCGCTGGGTACATTGCGCTTTCCGGCCCTCCCCCGCGAATGGACCTCCGGCGCCGTCCTTGCCGCCGAGGCTGATTTATTGATTCACGATAGCCAGTACAGCGCCGCTGAGTACGGCTGTCATTGCGGCTGGGGCCACAGTTCGCTCAATCAGACGCTGGACTTCGGCACGCTCACTGGCGTGAAGAGGCTGGTACCGTTTCATCACGACCCCAACCATAGCGATGCAGATCTGGATGTAATGGCACTGGAAGCTTTGGAGCAAGTGAAACCGGAATATCAGGTGACGCCGGGTAAAGAGGGGATGGTTTTTCAGTTCTAGTCAATCCATGCGACATCCTCATTAGCTTCCCACGACTGCGGACCCAGCATTGGTGCGGCCCCCAGAGCAAAATGCCCCGAAGAAGCGCGCCTATCCTCGCTTTACGCGTTTTCGGGAGCGCTGCTTCAAATCCACCGCATTTGCGGCGACCGGCCCCTGCTTGAGCGGGTAGTCTGACACCGGCAATGCATCGGCGCCCTTCTCCTGAAGCGTTACCTGATCGGTATGCGCAGTCATGCGCGCCCGTGATTTCTCCAAGGGATGCGACGCGTTGCCGGCTGGTCGCGCGACATCATTGATTGCTGCCGGCGTGTCAGACGCTGGCGGTAGTGTCGCCTCTGGCGATAAGCCTGCATTTGTCTTTTTGAACATGGGTTGGTCCTGGTTGATCGCAAAAATACGCATATCAATGATGCGCCGACATCCCAACCGCTTCGGTAGGACGACACCCCATTCTCACCTTGGCAAATTGCCTGTTTGACGCGTGAATCGCAGTACGTGCCACCAAAACATGTCTATTCGCCACCCGAAAGGCCAACCGGCATTTCGCTAATAGACGTTGCCGATTCGCTGCACTTGCTTACAGCCCATTTGGCGTTTGTCCTACATCGCCCGAGCTGATCGACCAGTACTCTGTGTCATCGACAAACAACCTTGGAGCAGTGTATGTGGAATCGCAAATTGCTGTTGGGCGCCATCGTGGCATCAACCATCGCCAGCCTCGCGCCGAGTGTCAATGCGGCAACTGAGATCTATATCACCACGCCGCCGCCGCCAGTACGCTACGAAGTGGTGCCGACGCCTCGCGCTGGTTACGTCTGGGCGCCAGGCTACTGGAACTGGCGCAATAACCGCCACGCGTGGGTCAAAGGACATTGGGAGCGCGAACGTTCAGGCTATTACTACCACCCGCACCGTTGGGTAGAGCGCGACAACGGTCGCTGGGCCAACGAGCGTGGCAGATGGGATCGCACCCCGCGCGACCGTGATGGTGATGGCGTGCCCAACCGTCTCGACCGCGCACCAGATAATCCACGCCGGCAGTAAATCCGCGATCAGCAACGCTCGACCGGGAAGCTAGCAACTGCTTATTACCGGTCGGCGTTGCACGAGCGGCCAATCCCAGCAGCTACCCAAATACTCTCAACTCTCCAACACGACGCTCCCGCACATTGCCTGCGGGCGCGCATACAACAATGCAACTGATTTAGGGGCCATAAATGAACACACTAAGAAAATGGATGTTGATCGCGGCAATGAGTTTTTGCGCATCGTCGTTTGCAAACACGTTCAGCGCCGATCTGTCCGATCTGTGGTTTAACGAAAAAGAAGCCGGCTGGGGAGTCAATGTCACGCAACAGCGCGAAGTTGTGTTTCTGACATTCTTTATTTACGGACCCGATAGCCGCCCAACCTGGTACACCGGACAAGCTGTATATGCCGGGCAAAGCGCGGACGGTGCGTTGGTCTACACAGGCAGCATGTTCCAGTTCACCGGCCCCTATTTCGCAAATTTCTTTAACCCTGCCGCCGTGAGCGGACGCAGTGTCGGTACTGTCAAGTTCACAGCACTCATTGATCGGGCGACGCTGGAATACACCATCGATGGCATCACCGTGAACAAAATCGTTTCCCGTCAAACGTTTCGCAACAACGACATGACCGGCCAGTACATGGGATCGATCAAGCAAAATCAATTATCCTGCGACGCACCGGCGATCAACGGCGAAGTCAACTCCAATACGGAATTCAGCATCGCTAATGGCGACACCACATTTGCGATGACATTGCGTCAGCCCGACAGCAGCGTTTGCACTTACTCTGGCGATTACACGCAGACGGGACGACTGGGTCGGTCCCAGGGCACTTACTCCTGCCCGGGCGGAATCACCGGCACCTATGACTTCTTTGAAATGGAAGCGAATCTACAAGGATTTCTGGGCCGCTTCATCGCTCGCAACAACCGCTGCGATTTAATCACCGGTCGTTTCGCTGCCATGAGAAAGTAATGCGGCGCCACTGCCCGTGGTCAAAACAACTTGCCTTTCTGACGCATGCAACGGAGAACGGACGCGAGATTGTGAAACGTACCACATCCGTTGCTAACGCCAAGCATACATAACAAAGCAGCTACGCCTCGCCTTATGTGCGATGCCGTACAGAGCTAAGCGCGATTACTGCCCATAATGGAAAACCGTTCTATACAGCACCGCGCGCATCCCCAAGACAGTTGTGAATTGTTCCTGACGGGCACGAAAAGCAATACCTGGTAAGCCTGCGATCTGGACTTTCTCTTTTCGCCCGGCAACGGGCGAAGGCTGGGATGGGGAGATGCATGCCAATGCACCGGCACCCGCACCCCGGACTTTCCCAAAGCTGTGGCAAAGGAGGAGCCTACAACGCAGCCATGTGAAGATCTCCCCGGAGGTGGTTGGTGGTCAAGAAAACGCGCAGTGCCGTCCCTCCAAAGTCCACTACGTCCATGGTCAATACGCTTGACCGCATGACCGAGGTCCGTCGTCAGGAAGCGCTGCTAAAAACTGGCGCGCTACAAAACGCAATCCTTAGCAGCGCCA
>JANMZU010000237.1:0-3230 GCA_031383585.1 Betaproteobacteria bacterium | reverse complement strand
GCTTGAAATGCGGCTGGAGACTCGAGATCGAGCGCCGCTTCCAGGCGCAGGATTAGCCCCGCAGCATCTTCCAGGCGTTCTTCTTCGAGTTCCTCATCAAGCTCGGCGTCGTCCTTGTTTTGTGCCGCTGCAAGGCGGGCGCTCAGGGCTTTCTCCCACAATGGTGGAAGCGGCGCAATTGCTGCCCAGCGCTCCGTCACATCGTCGGGCACTGCTGCAGCCTCGACCTCGACACAAATGGCGCGCTTGGCATCCAGTGCGTCGCAAATGCTATGCCAACCACGCTTTGCACTGCCGGCGATGAATTGTTGCGCTGCATCTCGGGCAGAACGAAATTTTGCTTCGAGCTTTGCTGCCTCCGCGCGTGGCGCTTCGCCACACTTGCGCCATGCCGAATCAACATCCGAAACGGCTCGCTTGATTTCTGCCGGTGGCGTTTGCGCGTTCAATGTAGCCAGTTTGGCGATCAGTTCCTCTCGCACGGTTTGATTGCCTTTGAACTCGGCATCGCGAGCAGCATGCGCCGCGTCGCGCTGGGTGAAGACAGCATCGGTGGCGGCTTTGAATTCCGCCCACAGGGCATTCTCGATCTGGCGCATCAGGGGAAGCGATTTGGCATGTGCCTGCCATTCGGTTTGCAATTCGCGCACTTTGGTGATGACTTCACGGTTTCTGGTATCGGCTGCCAGGGCCTTGGCACGTGCGATCAACTTTTCGCGTTCCAGTTGTGCCCCACGCCGCGCATCCGTCAGCGGGGTCTCCAGGCGTGACAGGCTGGCTTTCATGCGGGCAGCAAGGGCCGCTTGTGCTTTGTGCGGGACCGTGTGTTCCACTGGGCCACATTTGCGCCACTCGGTCTGAAAATTTTCTATCGCTTTGGCAAGCGCGCGTAAATCGATTGCCGGAACCGGCGCAGGGACTTCCGTCGTCTCGACCGAGGTGCCTGCAACTCCAACGGGCACTGCGTCCAATACATCAAGCAGGGCATTGCGCGTGGCGAGATTTTCCTGCCGCACGGCTTTCAGTTTCGTCAGGTGCACGGCCACCGGTAGGTATGCAGTCTTTAGCGCGGCTTCAAAGCGTTGCCACAACGGCCTGCTGGTGGCAGCAGCCAGCTTATCGAGTTCCTTCCAACGATTGCGCAGGCTTTCAATGGCGTCGGCGTGTTGCTTGATGGCTACTTTCTCAGCGGTGCTGGCTTTTGCCAATGCTTCTGCCTCAATAACGAGATCGTCGCGCACCCGCCCACCACCCCAGTGCTGCCACCCTTTGAGCCGCGCAGTTTCCGCTTGCACGGTTTCAAGCCGAGTCTGTAGCGGCTTGGTCAGGGCCGCGCCTTTCGCGGTGCTGCAAGCTTCATCAATGGCGGTAAGCAATTTGGTTGTTTCGGCAAGGTGGCCGCCAACAAGTGCGGCTTCGGCGCGCTCAACGAGTCCATTGACGGTGGTTTCCAAGGCGGCATTGCGTGCCTGCTTGGCGGCATTGCTCTCTTCTTTGGCGTGCTGCTTTGCCTCGACGTTGCGCGCCTGTCTGGCATCGGATTTTTCCGACTGCCATTGGGTAAATCGCGCGTCCAGGATCGATGCAATCTGCGTTTCCGCGACTGGCGGCAACGCGCGCCAGCGGGCAGATGGCGACAGCGGCTTTGGCGCTGGCGCGACGGCTTCGGCCGCTGGCACTGGTTCTGTTGGTTCTGTTGGTTCTGTCGGTGCGGACGACGCGGCGTTTTCGCCCGGCGGAGCAGCAGCGGCGTCGTGTATTTCTGCTGCGGCGGGCGCAGCTGGCTGTTGAAGCTCCTCCAGCAATGCGAGTCGACTGTCGACCACGTCGGCCAGCTGCAAAGCTTGTTGCAGCTCCGCCGATTTGGCTTCGATTTGGGGCGCCGTGGTCGGCGACGGAACCGCCGGCACACTCGCAATAACAGCGTCGACGATGGCTCGCGTGTAGGCGAACTGCGAGCGCTCCTGCGTGCCCTTGGCGATGTCACCGCAAAGCGCAAGCAGCAGTGCCCGTGCAGGCTCGGCTTCTGCCAGCCAACGCTTGGCCTGAAGCTGTTGTTCACCACGCTCGCGGGTGAGCGCAGAGATTTTTGTCCACAGCGCCTGATAGCTGGCGATTTGCTTCTCCTCCAGCAGGCTCGCGTCCAACGCGCCCCAGGCGCGATCAAGTTCGACGAGCCGATTGGCCGGGATTGACGTTTCGTGCATCAGCACGGAGGCCGTCTCAATCAGTTTGGCTGCGGCTACCGCTGCCAGACGCCGATTGACCAACGATTCATGGCGTTGCTTGGCAATGCGATGCACACGTCTATCGTGATCACGGAATTCGCGTTCTGCGCGTTTAAGTGCGTCCTCGCTAACCAGCGCCTCGACTGCAGCGTGCTTGATATCAATATGCGGCGATTCTTTTGCGATGGCGAGCAACGCGGCATCATCGCCGATTGCGGCCTGCAATTTACCTTCCCACGCGACCTTGTCGGCTAATTGGGTGGCAACTTGCGCCGCCGACGGCACGGCCGGTTGCTTGGCTGCAGGTGTGGGCGGGGTTGGTGGTTCGTTCTTCTTGAAAATCTTGCTGAGCATGGGTTTGGCTGAAACGGGCAAAGTGGGAACGCGCATTGTGACATTTATCGGGCACGCGGATTTTTGTCGCTTGTTAATACATGATTCGCGGACTTGGCGGACGCAGTCAGCAAAGCTGTTTTGGGTATCAGCGCAGAGCCAAATTTAGCCCCACACTTGGCCCCTGCTAGACGCCGTGGAATTGCTGCGCATCGCCAATACATGGGATGCGCTAGCCTGAATATTTCACCGATCCTTCAAAGCTGAGGTCGGCGTTCCCTATGAGAACCGCGTTGATACTGGTGTCTAAGCCAAACAACAACGGAAGAAACAAGGGGAGCGCCGATGCCAAATTGTACTCAGGATTCTTCATCAGATCGACTTGAATTCGGGCACCTTGGTCGACGAGTGATCGAAGGCCGCTTCGACGGTGGCAATATGACCAGCGATGGCGGCGTGATGCTACTGGGTTCGCTCGATCAGCGCCTGGGATTGACCGATGCTGCGGCAAGATCAATTGCCGATCCGCGCGATCCCTCCGCGATCACACACAGCATCCGCGACATGCTGCGCCAGCGGGTGTATGGGCTGGTACAAGGCTGGGAAGACTTGAACAATCACAACCAACTGCGTCATGACATCGCCTACCAGAGCGCGGTCGGCCGCGAA
>JANMZU010000233.1:0-4350 GCA_031383585.1 Betaproteobacteria bacterium | reverse complement strand
GGCAACGCGCTGGTTCACCTCGGTAACGTAGAGAGCCGCGATTGCAACGTAACCGGCTGCCGGTTCGATGAGGCGTCTGGAGTATTCAGCGACATATATGACGGATTGGAGACGAATCCGGTGACTGGACAGATCGACACGCCGCCATTGAAAATTGCCCGCCGAGTTGTCGGCGGTAAGCTCGTTTCCGAATTGGGGAAAAGTTGGGACTTGAATGCAACCACCTATGCCGCAAGCGTCAGCTGCCTGGAGAAGATCGGACGGCTGGGTTTCACGGAGAAGTGCGAGGGTGGGCTTGACGCATGGAGTGCGCTAACGTTTGCGGCGAAGCTGACGCATTACGCTGGCCGAAGTACCGAACGAGGACATTTGTTTGAAGTCTTGGCGATCGGTTATTGCGCCAAATCGGCGGATCCTGGGTGCGCCAAACGCACTGCAGGCGTCAAAGATCACTTTTCCCGTTTTCCACCCGGCGAAGCTCCGCGCTTTATACCCTACCCGGTTGCAGCAACGAACCTAGATGCACCTGACAACAGCAAGTTGGCGCCGCAAAAATTCGAGAGCGGCAAGGCATTGCAGCTGAAACTCTAGTCGCAGCCCGCAGGGGTGCCAGTCGGCCGACAATGCCCCGTGAACTCTGTTAACGGCAACAAGATTGCGAAACGGACAGATGCGACTACGCTGGCAGCTTTTCCTGTGCAGCGATCTCGGCATGCACCTGCGCCATGTCGACTTCGAGTGATTTTTCTACGACCTGCTCAAATCCCGCTTTCGGCAACATCCCCGCTTGCGTAAAGATTATGACCTGTTCGCGAAACACCATCAGCGTCGGGATCGAGCGAATATTGAACGAGGCGGCCAGTTCTTGCTGGTCTTCGGTATTGAGTTTGGCGAACACGACGTTCGGATATTGCTCGGATACCGCTTCGAAAGTAGGCGCAAACATGCGGCAGGGGCCGCACCACGGCGCCCAAAAATCGACGACGACTACGTCATTGTTTTCAATCGTCGCGCTGAAGTTCTCTTTGGTGAGTTCGATGGTTGCCATAATTTTCCTGTCGTTTGGAAGTGTTGAGTCGCAAGCTGAGGGCGAATCTTACAAACTCAATGTCATTTCTCCAATAAGGCACGAAGCATCCATGCCGTCTTTTCGTGGACCTGCATACGTTGGGTCAGCAAGTCTGCAGTCGGTTCGTCGCTGGCCTTGTCGATGATCGGGAACATTTTCCGAGCCGTACGCGTGACGGCCTCTTGCCCCTCCACCAGTAATCTGATCATTTCAGTCGCTTCGGGCACACCGATGGTTTCTTTGATTGACGACAGTTTGGCGTATTCGCTGTAGGTGCCAGGCGCCGGGAAGCCGAGCGCGCGAATGCGTTCCGCGATCAGGTCAACAGCGAGCGCGAGCTCTGTATACTGGGTTTCAAACATGATATGCAAGGTCTGAAACATCGGCCCTTTCACGTTCCAGTGAAAGTTATGCGTCTTGAGGTAAAGCGTATAGGTGTCGGCCAGCAAATGAGACAGGCCCTGGGCAATTTTTGCGCGGTCTATTTCACTGATGCCCAAATCGATTGGCAGGCTGCTTGCGTTCTTCTTTCCCATCATTCCCTCATTGATTGCAATTAAGAAGCGAAGTTTGCGCGGTCACCGGCAATGGCGCAAATGAATACTTTCTATGTGGCCGATAGCGAATATCAATTGCACGCCGATTAGCTCAGCTTTTCAATGGTGCGTGCCAATTTTGCCCCGAGTCCGGTCACCATGTTTCGCGTCCGTTCGTTAGTCATGTTGCCATTCGCATCGAAGGTCTGTGCGACCCCAGGCACGGCAACGACTGGCAACATGAAAACACCCAAATTCGACAGGATGTAGGAGACGTGAGGAAGCGCCCGGATCGTACCAAAAGCACCGTTGGACGCACCTAACAGGGCGCCAATCTTGTTTGCGTATGGCGCACCGCCACTAGCGCCGTCCACAGACTGGGATAGCCAGTCCAGGGTGTTTTTCAGCAGCGGCGTAATGGACGCGTTGTACTCGGGACTGGCGATGAGCAAGCCATTGGCTGGCATCATCAGCTCACGAAGCTTGAGCATGTTTTCCGGCACGCCATTGGCCTCGTGCCAATCGCCGTCGTAAATTGGCATGGGGTAGTCGCCGAGATTCACTACCGTCACTTCGGCGCCGGCCTCGCGCGCGCCTTGCACTGCGACGTTGAGTACTTTGCGGTTCCATGATTCCTTGCGAGCACTTCCGGCGAAGGCGAGAATTTTTGCTTGGGTCATTTTGTCTCCAGTAAGGTTAGTTCTGTGCAGGTTGGCAATCAGACTTCCGCGAGCGAACCCATCTGACCGGTCATAGAAGCTTTCTCGGCATAGCGGATTTGCTCTACCGAGTTCATGACGAAAGGCCCGTGAAAGACCAGCGGTCCTTCCGCTGGTGCACCACCGAGCAACATGATATGCGCCAACCCACCGCCATGATTGCGAATGGCGATTGGCCTCGATGCGGCACCAGCGTTTTCTCCGACAATGCCAAGCTGACCGACGCGCAGCGGCGATTCACTCCCAGTAACGGACACCTCGCCCACCATCACATACACACCGGCCTCCATCGTCGCCGGCAATTGCCCCTGCCACTGCGCGCCCGGCTCCAGAGCAACATGCCACAGGAACAACGGCATCAGTACATCTGCCGGGCCTTTCAGTCCATCGCTCTCGCCGGCGATCACCCGGACCGTCGCACCATTGTTGGCTACATTCGGGACATCGGCAGCACTGATCTGCTGATAGCGGGGCGGCATCATCTTTAGCGCGCGCGGCAGACTGGTCCAGAGCTGCATGCCGTGCAGGGTGAAATTTGCCTTTGACTGATCGCCGCCAGCCGCAGGGTCGAATGGTCGCTCGGCATGCACGATGCCGCGTCCAGAAGTCATCCATTGCGCACCACCTGCCTCAACCCGGCCTTCGTGGCCAGCTGAATCGCGATGCGCCATGCCGCCTTCGAGAAGATAAGTTACCGTTTCGATGCCCGCATGAGGATGGGCAGGCACCCCGTGGCCGCGCGGATCGGTCGGCATCGGCCCGAAGTGATCCAGGAACACCCACGGTCCCAGCGACTTTCGTTGCGGAGCTGGCAACGCACGGCGCACCTTCAGATTGTCACCAACGTTGGCCCATTGCGATTCAATAATCTGTGCGAATGTTGTCGTATTCATGTTTCGCTCCTGGACTGAAGTGTTCACTGCGGCAAATCGAACAGCAGCACTTCGGCGTCCTCGCCGCTGTCGAGTCGGATGTTCGCCACGTCGGTCAGTTTTGCGGCGTCCCCAGCTGCAAGCCGCTGACCGTTTACAGACACACTTCCGCTTGCAATGTGCACGTAACACAGGCGGCCTGGCGCAATCGAAATCTCCGCTTGCTCGGCACCGTCGAACAACCCGGCATAGAGGCGCGCATGCTGATGGATCAAGACCGAGCCATCACGGCCGTCTTCAGAACCAATCAACCGCAATTGGCCGCGCTTCGATGCTGCGTCGAAATGCTTTTCTTCGTATGACGGCGAGATGCCAGTCACATTTGGCATGATCCAGATCTGTAGAAAATGTGTGGTGCCGGTCTTTGAGTGATTGAATTCACTATGCATCACACCGGTGCCCGCACTCATTCGTTGTACGTCACCCGGCTTGATCGCCGAACCATTACCCATGCTGTCCTCGTGGGCCAGTGCGCCATCTAGTACGTAGCTGATAATTTCCATATCGCGGTGGCCATGTTTGCCGAAACCCATGCCGGCCGCAACACGATCTTCGTTGATCACGCGCAGCGGGCCAAAACCCAGGTGCTTGGTATCGTAATAGTCGGCGAAGGAAAAACTGTGGAAGCTCTTTAGCCAGCCATGATCAGCGTATCCGCGCTCACCGCTTTTTCTTAGTTCAATCATTTTGATCTCTTCGATTTGCCGTCTAGGCAATGTATGGCGCTATATTGGGCTGGACGCATGCACTATTCAAGCGGATAATTTTGCCTATCTTATTCATATTATTTGAACATGAGGCTATCGCTCGATGCGATTCAGGTACTCGACGCGATTGACCGCGGCGGATCGTTCGCGGCAGCGGCGGCCGAACTGCACCGGGTGCCGTCTGCGATTACGTATACCGTCCAGCAGCTTGAGCAGGATCTGGACGTTTTACTGTTCGACCGGCGTGGGCATCGCGCCAAGCTGACCGGTGCTGGCTTTGAACTGCTGACCGAGGGGCGATTGTTGTTGCGCGCCGCAACGGATCTTGAATGCCGCATTCTACAGGTCGCCAAAGGATGGGAAACTGAATTGCGTATTGCGGTCGAT
>JANMZU010000200.1:0-2850 GCA_031383585.1 Betaproteobacteria bacterium | reverse complement strand
CGAACGGTTCGACGTGTATATCGGAAGCCCTGCGCTCCAGCGCATGATTGATGATCAGATTAACCAGTCGGATAACGGGTGCTTCTGAGGCCAGATCTTTCAGTTGCTCGATGTCGCCGAAATCCTGCTCTTCGTCGCGCGTGGAAATGTTGTCGACAATTTGCCCCATCGACGACTTGCCACTGCCGTACAGACGTTCATAGACAACGTCAAAATCACTCCCTACCAGCAATTTTGCGATGACGCGTTTACGGCTGGCCGCCGCAATCGCTTTGATCGTATAGGTGTCTGCCGGGTCGGTCATCGCCAACACCACCTCGGTTTCAGTTTCCGACACCGGGATGGCGTGCGCCTCGTTCAGAAAACGCGACGCGACGGTTTCTTCGAGAATTGGCAGCTCCGGAAACTCCGAAGCCTCAACAATAATCCAGCCACGCTGTTGCGCCAACGCCTCGGCCAGCTCGCGGCTCGACAACATGCCCAGACGGGACAGTACCGAGCCGAGTTTTTCAGCAACGGCGCCAGTTTGGCGAGCGGTCTCTTGCACCTTGAGGGCGCGATCAAGGTTGGCCAGATCCAGTTTGCCACGGGAAATGAGTATCTCGCCCAGTCGCAGGCTAACCACTGGCGCTTCTGACGCGCCTGCCGGAAGAATGGAGTCGTGGTCGCGTTCGACGGGGTTTAGCAAAACGATACCCTTGATTTATAAACGAAAAAGTTTGAGCCGTGCAGTATATCAGCCGAGGCCGCACGAGACGCTTTGCCGGTGGCGGCGATCCTGGAGTTCCTGTGTCAAGCTGTAACAGGAAGCAGCTGGTCGGTCTACGAGTAGGCCGGAGGACTATTGGTTCAACCGATACCCGGCCGCGAACGCGGCCAACTGATCCTGCCAGTCTGGGACACGAATTGCCGTGGCTAATTCAATTTTGCGATTCGAAAGCACCGAAAACGCCGGCCTTCGCGCTGGCGTTGGAAAGTCATCGGTCGAGATTGGCGTCACCCGTTTGGCTACTCGTTGCGGATCCGGGATCGCTTTGAATATCGCCTCCGCGAAGCCATGCCAGGAAGTACTGCCATTACCGGAAACATGATAAATACCGTTATTGATCGACAACTGGCCGTCATTGTCGACGGCAGCGAGCGTAAAGTCGGCAAGCGTTTTCACCCAGGTGGGGGAACCAATTTGGTCGGCAACGATGCGCAACTCTTTGCGGTCTCTGCCAAGGCGCAACATGGTCAAGAGAAAATTCTGCCGCCGCTCGGCGTAAACCCAACTGGTACGGAACACCAGGAATCGGTCAGCCACGTTTTGCACAGCCTGCTCGCCCACGAGCTTGGTTTTGCCATAAACACTTTGCGGGGCCGGTTGGTCATCTTCCAGGTAGGGCGCGCTCCCGCCGCCAGAAAATACGTAGTCGGTGGAGTAGTGAATGAGACCTGCCCCCAGGCGATTGGCCTCTTCCGCCAGCACACCAGGCGCCACGCCATTAACCTGCATAGCCAGTTCCGGTTCCTGTTCCGCTCGATCCACTGCCGTATAGGCGCCAGCGTTGATGATCAAGTCAGGCCTTACGGTTTGGCAACAGCGGCGAATTGCATCCGCGTCAGCAAGATTCAATGCGCCGCGATCAAGCGCAGTCACTTCGGCCGTAGCAGCAAATGATTGATGCAGCTGCCAACCGAGCTGCCCGTTCTGCCCAGTGATGAGAATTCGCGGGCGCATCGCCATGATCAGGCGAACACTTCCGCCATGGAAAGCGGCCGCGCTTCGGCGTCTGCTTGCTTCAGTTGCGGAGCGACCCCCGCGAGGGGCCATTCAATGTGCAGCTCCGGATCGTTCCACAGCAGACTGCGTTCATGCTGGGGTGCGTAGTAGTCTGTGGTCTTGTAGACAAATTCCGCGACATCAGACGTGACCAGAAACCCGTGGGCAAAACCGACCGGCACCCAAAGCATGCGTTTGTTTTGCGCCGACAAGGTCACCGCAACATGCTGACCAAAGGTCGATGAACTCCTGCGCATATCGACGACGATATCAAACACTTCGCCGACCACGGTTCGCACCAGCTTGCCTTGCGCTTGTTGGATTTGGTAGTGCAGTCCGCGCAAAACACCCTTAACCGATTTGGAATGGTTATCCTGCACGAATTCCTGCTCGATGCCGACCTGTTCGCGGAATGCGCGGGCGTTAAAGCTCTCATAGAAAAAACCGCGTTCGTCACCAAATACCTTGGGTTCGATGATTTTGACGTCGGGAATTGAGGTGGCGATAACGTTCATGGATTGTTTACTTTTGGTTAAACACGAGCACCAGTGCGGCGTTTGAGGACTTTTCGCCCCGCAGGCCTCGCCGAATGGCGATCTACGCTCTAAAACAGTTGCTCAGTGAGCATTTTGATCAGATATTGGCCATAGCCGTTCTTGGCCATCGGTTGCGCCAACTCCCTGATTTTGTCTGCGCTCACCCAGCCCTGGCGATAGGCAATTTCTTCCGGACAGGCGATCTTGAGGCCCTGGCGGCGCTCGATGGTCTCGATGTACTGCGAAGCTTCCAGTAGCGATTCATGTGTGCCGGTATCCAGCCATGCCATGCCGCGACCCATCACTTCGCACCGCAATTGCTGACGCTCTAGGTACAACCGGTTCAGGTCGGTGATTTCGAGCTCTCCGCGTTTGGACGGCTTCAGCGTTGCCGCCAACTCGCAGACTTGTTCGTCGTAGAAATAGATGCCCGTAACGGCGTAACGGGACTTGGGCTGCGTCGGCTTTTCCTCCAGCGAAATCACCTTTCCTGCAACATCGAACTCCGCCACGCCATAGCGCTCAGGGTCATTCACCGGGTAGGCGAAT
>JANMZU010000195.1:0-8122 GCA_031383585.1 Betaproteobacteria bacterium | reverse complement strand
CACCTGAGGAGCAGAAACGATTGATGGTCACCGCCGGCACGCTGTCGGGCAAGCCCGCAAGCAACACGCCGATACGCGCCACATTCATGCCCTGCTCGCCTTCCGGCATGGCGCAGCCGACGACCACGTCGCCGATGTCGTGCGGATCGAGGCCGGGTACGTGGCTGATGACGCCTTTGAGCACGTGCGCGAGCATGTCATCTGGGCGAACATTTTTGAACATGCCGCGTGGGGCCTTGCCGACTGGTGTGCGGACGGCAGCAACGATGTAGGCTTCTTGAACTTGTCTGGTCATTTTAATTCTCCAATCGTCCGCGCCTAATTGCGCAGTGGTTTACCGTTTTTCAACATGAATTCAATGCGGGCCTGGGTCTTTTCCATTTTCGCCAGTTCGCAGAAATGTTTGCGTTCCAATGCGAGCATCCAGTCTTCATTGACCATCGACCCCGGCTCAATTTCGCCGCCACACAGACACTCGGCGATGCGCGAGCTGATTTCGTAGTCATGCTCGGAGATGAAGCCGCCTTCCTTCATGTTGATGAGCATCATCTTCAGGGTCGCGATACCCGTGTTGCCTGCCACTGGAAAAGCGGTGGGGGCCAGCGGCGGGCGATAGCTGGAGTTGGCCATCGCACGCGCCGTTTCCAGGGCCACGAACAGCAGCTCGTTGCTATTGAAGATGATGGTGTCGCGCCAGCGCAGATGGCCCATCTCCTTGGCTTCCTGCGCGCTCTTGGACACCTCGGCCATAGCAGCGAGCTTAAAAGACTTCTGGATGAACGGCATGAGATCGCCACCGTTGGCTGCGAGCGCGGCGCGCAAAGCCATTTCCTTGAGGCCACCACCGGCAGGTAGCAGACCGACGCCGACTTCGACCAGACCAATGTAGCTTTCGAGCGACGCAACGACGCGATCCGAGTGCATCTGGAATTCACATCCGCCGCCAAGTGCCAGGCCGTCAACCGCCGACACCACAGGGATCATGCTGTACTTGATGCGCTGGGACGTCGCCTGAAACAACGCGACCATGGACTCAAACTCGTCGAATTGGCCAGCCTTCAATGCCTCCAGCGCTTTCACCAGATTGGCGCCAGCTGCGTACGGTGGTTCGGTCTGCCAGATGACGAGCGCTTTGTAGCTTGCTTCAGCTGCGTCGATGGCCTTGTTCAATCCTTCGAGTACATCGCTGCCCAGGGTATGCATTTTGGTTTTGAACGTCACAATCGCGACATCGTCGTGGCCCTTGGTGGTCCACATGCGTACCGCGTCGGTTTCGAAAATGGTCGTGCCCTTGTCAGCTTTTTCGCCTAGCAACAATTCCGGGTAAAGCTGACGCTGGTACACCGGCAGCGTCGAACGCGCGACCATTTTGCCGGACTTGCCCGATAGCGAGCCTTCGTTGGAGTGCACGCCCTTGCGGCCATCAGTGACCCACGCTGGCAGGGGCGCGCTCGCCATGGTTTTTCCTGCCGCGATGTCCTCGCTGATCCATTTTGCAATCTGCTCCCAGCCGGCGGCCTGCCAGGTTTCAAACGGGCCCATCTTCCAGCCGAAGCCCCAGCGAATCGCGAAATCGATATCGCGTGCCGAGCCGGCAACATCGCCGAGATGCACCGCGATGTAATGAAACACGTCGCGATAGATGGCCCAGAGGAATTGGGCCTGTGGATGCAAACTCGCACGCAACGCGGCGAACTGCTCGGCCGGGTTTCTGATTTTCAGAATCGCCATGACTTCATCCGCGACCTTGGCATCAGAGGCACGGTAATCCTGCTTGGCGATATCGACAACCAGAATGTCTTTGCCCTTCTTGGTGAAGAAACCTGCTTTGGTTTTCTGTCCCAATGCACCTTTGTCGATAAGCGCTTTCAGGAACGCCGGCACTGCGTAGAACTTGTGCCACGGGTCATTGGGCAGGTTGTCGTCCATCGTTTTGAACGTATGGGCCAGGGTATCGAGACCGACCACGTCGGCGGTGCGGTAGGTGGCGCTCTTGGCGCGGCCGATGGCCGGTCCGGTGAGTGCATCTACCTCATCAAAGCCGAGTTTGAACTGGACGGTATGGTGCATTGTCGCGGCGATGGAAAATACGCCGACGCGGTTGGCAACAAAGTTTGGCGTGTCGTTGGCGCGAATGACGCCTTTGCCGACGATCATCGTCAGAAACGTTTCAAGCTGATCGAGGATCGTAGCCTCGGTGTCGGGCGTGGGGATCAGTTCGACCAACTTCATGTAGCGCGGCGGATTGAAAAAATGCACGCCGCAGAAGCGATGTCGCAATGCTTCCGGAAAGACTTTCGACAGCTCGGTGATCGACAGGCCAGAGGTGTTCGACGCAAAAATCGCATCGGCACGCATGAAAGGCGCGACCTTTTCGTACAGCGATTTTTTCCAGTCCATGCGCTCGGAGATCGCCTCGATGATCAGGTCGCAGTCACGCAACCATTCGAGATTGTCGTCGTAGTTGGCTGGTGTGATTTGCGAGGCGCGCGCCTTGGTGGCAAATGGCGCTGGCTGCAGTTTAGTCATACCCTCGATGGCTTTAAGCACGATGCCGTTCTTGGGGCCTTCTTTGGCAGGCAGGTCAAACAGAATGGATTTGACATTGGCATTGGTGAGATGCGCAGCGATCTGCGCGCCCATGACACCTGCGCCGAGGATGGCGACTTTTTTGATGTGGAAATTACTCACTGAAAACTCCTGATTGTCCGATTGCGGTTGCGGTCACGATTCACTCAATGTTGAAACTCCATAACTGGCGCGGCTTTCAGGCAAACAATGCCCTGGAAAGGCCGCCAATGCTTGTGTTTCATTCTTTTTGCTTCGTTTGAAAGATCCTTATTCTTCCGGCACAGGGCGTGGCTTGCGCTGGTCATCCACCGCCACATAAGTCAGCTGTGCTTCGGTCACCTTTACCACTTCAGCGCCCATACGCTGACGCTGCGCGTAAACCTCGACATCAATCGTGATCGAGGTGCGTCCTACTTTCACGACGTGAGCGTAAAAACTAACCAGATCACCGACCAGCACCGGCTGTTTGAACTGAAACGAATTCACCGACACAGTCACGACCTTGCCGCGCGCCCGGACCGTCGCCGGCACACTGCCAGCCAGATCGACTTGCGCCATCACCCAGCCCCCAAAAATCGTGCCGTGCGCATTGGTATCGGCTGGCATGGGAATGATGCGGATCACTGGTTGCCGATCTGTGGGCAACTCTGTCACTTCGCAAAACGGCTCGTTTGACTGTTCGCTCACAGTACGTGCCCTTTGTACATATCGTCGATGGCGCTCGCGTACTTCTGGAAAATGACGTTGCGCTTCAGCTTCAGGGTCGGCGTGATCATGCCATTGTCGATGGTCCATTTCTCGCGCGCAACGGACACCTTGCGCACGAGCGCATAACCGGGGAACCCTTTGATCAGTTTGCCGATACGCTGCACCAGATATTTTTGCGACTTTTCCCTATTCTCGCCATCCAGACGTGGATCGAGCTGCGCTTCGATCGCGGTGCGGCCCCACTCCTCGTCGTTCAACACAACGATCGCCGACAGGTACGGCTTCGCTTCGCCATAGACCAGCACTTGTTCGAACAATGGGTCCATCTGTATAGCGAGTTCCATATCCACGGGCGGTACTTTTTCGCCGTTCCCGAGCACGATGATTTCTTTGATGCGCCCGGTAATGCGGATGAAGCCGCGCTCGTCGATGCTGACTTGATCGCCAGTATTGAGCCAGCCGTCTTCGGAGAGTATTGCCCGGGTCGCCTCGGGATTATTCCAGTAGCCCATCATGATGTTCGGGCCACGCGCCAGCAGCACGTTATTTTCGCCAATGCGCGTTTCAACACCGGGCACGGCTGGACCTACCGAGCCTGGATCATTCTTATCGAGCAGGTTTACCGCCAGCAACGGTGCTGCTTCGGTGAGGCCGTAGCCTTGGCAAACGGGCAAACCGAGTCCAACGAATACTTTCGACACGCTAGTCGACAACGCCGCGCCGCCTGCGACAGCAAAACGGAGCCTGCCCCCGAAGCGCGCCAGCAATTTATCGGCGACGAGCTTCTTGAGGACCGGCCAAAGCAGAAATGATGCCTTCCACGGCCCGCGGCCGTTTTGATACTCAAAGCGTCCCCAGCCGACATCGACCGCGAGATCGAACAACTTGCGTTTGCTGGGAGAGGCTTTTTTCAGTTGATCGTTGATCGCTGCGAGGAAACGTTCGTAAATGCGCGGCACCGAAAAAATAATCGTCGGTTGGATCACCTTAAAATCTTCCGCCAACTGCGGGATCGAACGTGAGAATGCAATTGACGCGCCGGACACAACATTCAAGTAGTAGTCGGCGGTACGCTCGAACATATGCGACAGCGGCAGGAACGACAGGAACACGTCCTCCTGAAAAACGTCATACACAGCGAGGCCGGACTGTACGTTGGACAGAATGTTTCGGTGCGAGAGCATCACCCCCTTCGGCTTGCCCGTTGTGCCACTGGTGTAAACAATGGTGGCGAGATCGCTACCCTGAACCAGGGGGCGATCAAAACTGCCTGGGCTATCCGGTAGCCAGTCGGCCAGCGATTTCAATCGCGGTTCATCGGGTTCGTTGACGGGCTTCAAGGTCAAAATTCGCTTCAATGTCGTCAACTGCTCACGAACCGTTTTCAAGCGCTTCCAGTGTTCCTCACCGTCGATAATGATCAGCTTGACGTCGGCGTCGCGAAGAATGAAGGCGACGTTTTCGGGTCGGTCATCGACAAACAACGGGACAGTGACCAGACCTTGGGCGAACGCGCCCTGATCGGCGACAACCCAGCTAATGCTGTTTTTGAGCATCACTGCAATGCGTTCACCAGGTTGCAGCCCCTCGCGTCGCAAACCTTCGCGCATCAGTGCGACACGATCACCAGCTTCCCGCCAGCTTGCGCCCGTCCACTCTTTACTCGTGCTGCTGAATTCGCGATACGCTGGCGCGTTCGGTGAAGTACGGCAACGCAGTGCAAATACGTCTGCGATGGTTGCAGCGTCGTCAAACATCAAATATCGCGTGCCGCGACGATTTTGCAGGATCGATGATTCTGCCAACGAAGTCTCCTCGGATTTTCGCGGCAGCGAAATGGAAACAGAAACGTATTCAGCTTCGTTGCCGGCGGTCATGGCGCGTTTACTGGTCAACTGCGTGACTTCTGCGCCCTCAAGAATTATACGTTCTCGGATCACCTGCCTGGCTTGACACTTCACAACGAGCATCAAGTGGCCCTTTTGCGCGGACTCACGTACATATTGACATCCGCATGCACCACGATATTGCCTTGCATGTCTTTCATGTCGACACTTACGATCACATCGCGGGCAGGACCTTCGCCAAAATCGCTAGTCGTACATTCGGCAACCATATCGGTTTTGCAGGTTTTCAAATACTGAACGCTCATGCCTTTGGGCAGCCAACGCATCGATTCTGGCAGGCTGGCTTCCATCATCGTGCCGGCACCCAGCTCCGCAAGATTGCACGCAGCGATCGCGTGAACGGTACCGATGTGGTTCTCGACAGCGCGACGCTTTTTGAGACTAACGCGGGCGTAGCCTGGTTTCAGTTCCTCGAAACGCGGTGAGATGCTGCTGAAGTAAGGCGCTTTCCAGCAGACGGCGCGGGCAAACAGCCATTTGCCCAGCGGCTTGTCTTTGAGCCTTGTCCACATTGCCAGCGCCTCATTCATATCGGCTCCGCTTAGATGGTTTGCCAGCCAGCGTCAGCTGCGAATCGCGCGCCGTACTTTTGCTCAAGCTGCTTCATTTCCGCCAGCAATTTTTCCTTGCCTGCGCTCTTGAGGTAATTGATCGGCCCGCCGCGGTGCGGCGCGAAGCCAGTGCCGAAAATGACACCTGCATCGCATAGATCGGCATCGACAACGATGCCTTCGCGCACACATGCGACCGCCTCGTTCACCGCTGGTAATGTCATGCGCATCCAGAGCGGGGCGAGATCAACAGTGCCTGATCCCGTGGCCTTTTGCGGCTTGCCATTCACCCATTTATAAAATCCTTCGCCGGTCTTCTTGCCCAGTTTCTTTGCGGCAACGAGTTCCTGAATTTTCTTCGGTTGCGGGCCACCTGGCTTGGCCAGTTCAGTACCTACCGCAAGACCAACGTCGAGGCCGACCGTATCGGCCAGCTCGATCGGCCCCATAGGCATGCCGAAATCGCGCGCGGCAGCGTCGATCACCTCGGCAGGAATGCCCTCCTCCAGCATTACCTGTGCTTCGGTCATGTACGGGGTAAGGATGCGATTGACGAGGAAGCCAGGTGCGGACTTTACGGGCAGTGGCAGCTTGTCGATTTTCTTCACGAACGCCTGGGAAGCCTGCATGACCTCGCTCGAAGTTTGCGGTCCCTGGACAATCTCTACCAGCATCATCTGCGCAACGGGGTTGAAAAAATGAATACCAACCAGGCGCTCGGGGCGCGCGAGCCCGTGTGATAACTCCTGCAGCGGGATCGACGAGGTATTGGTCGCCAGAATCGCCGTTGGTTTGAGTCGTGGCTCGATGTCGGCATAGAGCTTCTTCTTGATATCGGCATTTTCGACGATTGCTTCGATCACCAGATCGCAGTGCGCAACGCCATCGCCTTTCACGTCGGGGATCAGCCGGTCCATCGCCGCCTGAATCAGGTGCGGTAGCTTCAAGCGGCGCTTGTACATCTCCGCAGCACGCTTGATTGCTGGCGCAATACGGGCATGCTCCAGATCCTGCAACGTCACCGTAAAGCCTTTCGACGCGCACCAGGCAGCAATGTCGCCGCCCATTACGCCGGCACCGATGACGTGGACATGTTTGATATCGTTGGCACCCGCGCCAAGCGCCTTCATGCGGTCTTGCAATTTGAAAATGCGGACTAGGTTGGCGGTTGTCGGGTGCTTGAAAATACTTGAGATCGAATAGGGATGATCCTGCGGCAACTTGCGCGGGTCGCCCGCGAAGTTCTGCCACAGATCGACAATGGCGTACGGCGCCGGGTAATGGTCCTTGCGCGCGCGCTTGGCGACTTGCTTGAGCGAAGCGCTGGCGACGAAGCCGCGCACCACCGGCCAGTTGGTGATGGCATCCTTGAAGGCCGGCTGATGCACTGCAGGCGGCTTGGTCAGCAGTATTTTTGCAGCGTTCCTGAAGTGGCGCTGCGGCGTTGCAGCGTCGACCAGCCCCATGCGCTTTGCGCGCTTGCCATCAACAGCGCGGCCGGTAAGCATCAAGTCCAGCGCCTGTGCTGCGCCAATCAGATTCGGCATGCGCCGCGCGCCGCCCCATCCGGGAACGATGCCGATCATGACCTCTGGCAGCGCCATTTTGGTTTTCGGACCGTCATCGGCGATGCGGTATTTGCAGGCAAGTGCGAGCTCGGTACCGCCACCCATGCAAAAGCCGTGAATGAGTGCCAGTGTGGGAAATGGCAACGCTTCGACCTGATCGAATACGTCGTTTCCAAGCTTGGTGAACGCGAATGCTTCTTCGGCACTTTTCAAGGTGGTGAATTCGTCGATGTCGGCACCGGCTGCGAAGCCGTTTTCTTTGGCCGATAGAATAATCAGCCCGCTCGGCTTCTTGGCCAGTGCACTCAGGGTGCTGCAGATATCACCGAGTTCACGCAGAGCCTCACTGGAAAACGTATTTGTTCCCGTACCAGCGCGGTCAAAGGTGAGCCAGGCAATGTTGTCAGCATCGGTGTCAAGTCGCCAGTGTTTCCAATTGTTCATGTTGTTCTGCTCCGATAGTGCGATTCTTGAATGCTGTTTTAATGGCCGCGATTGCCGTCGTTGCGGGTGTGAGCGAATTGATCGTGGAGAGATATGGATGCGCAGCGCCAATATCTACGCGACTTTCAGACCACTTTTGCTCTGGGAAGTCCGCCAATGCTGGTGTTTTGCCTTCGTGGCTCAACCATACTGCGGCCAACCCAGCATTGATGGCGCCAACGATATCGTTGGTCCAGTTGTCGCCGACAAACACCGTTTCGTCCGGGCGCGCACCGATGCGCTGCAAAGCGATTGAGAAAATCTTCGGGTCAGGTTTGGTGACCCCGACATCTTCAGAGATCACCACCGTGTCGAAGTAGCCGGCTATATTGAG
>JANMZU010000192.1:0-2101 GCA_031383585.1 Betaproteobacteria bacterium | reverse complement strand
GGTCATTTTTGTGTTCCTGCGCAATCTGCGCGCCACCCTCATTCCGCTGGTGACCATTCCGATCTCATTGATCGGCACCTTCACGCTGCTATACGCAGCCGGATTTTCCATCAACATCCTGACCCTGCTGGCAATGGTGCTCGCCATCGGTCTGGTCGTGGACGATGCGATCGTCGTACTCGAGAACATCTATCGCAACATCGAAAAGGGCATGGAGCCCGTGCAAGCAGCACTGGTCGGATCGCGCGAAATAGGTTTCGCCATCGTCGCGATGACGCTCACACTCGCGGCGGTGTTCATCCCGCTTGCGTTCGGGCAGACGCGTACAGACCGGTTGTTTATTGAGTTCGCATTGGCGCTCGCAGGCGCAGTTTTGGTGTCTGGTTTCGTCGCTTTGACGCTATCGCCGATGATGTGCGCGAAGCTTCTCCGGCACGAGCCAAAGCACGGCAAATTGTTCAATTCAATTGAAGCATTTTTTGAATGGCAGACTACTGCGTACAAGAAACTACTGACTTCATCGCTGGACAAACGCTGGATTGGCGTTGTGATCTGGGTGGTCTTCGCCGGTGTCTCAGCGCCGCTATTCCTCAACATCAAAACGGAGTTAGCGCCGCTGGAGGATCGCGGCGTGCTGTTCGGGCCATTTTCTGCGCCGGAAGGATCAACGATTGACTACACCGCCCAGTACTCAAGGCAGCTTGAGGCGATCTACGCGAGCGTTAAGGATGGCAGTCGCTTTTTCGTGAATTCCGGGAACCCGTCTCCCGATGCGGGGTTTTCCATTCTTATCCTCAAGCACTGGAACGAGCGCGACAGGAACTCCGTTGCCGTCGCGAATGAGATTCGTCCGAAAATGCGCGCAATCCCGGGGCTGAATGCATTTCCTGTCACGCCCCCCTCGCTCGGCGGCGGGCGCGACAAGCCAGTTCAGTTCGTTCTCATGACCCAGGCACCGTACCCCGAACTAGCCCGGATGGTTGATCGGTTGCAGGAGGAACTACGCAAGAGCCCGGTGCTTTCCAACATCGATAGCGATCTTCGCCTCAGCCAGCCTGAGCTACGTGTTCAGGTAAACCGGGAGAAGCTCGCCGACCTGGGCGTGCCGGTCGAGACGGTCGGCCGGACTTTGGAGACGATGCTGGGTGGCAGGGTGGTGACACGTTACAAGCAAGACGGCGAGCAATACGACGTCATTGTGCAAGTCGCGTCAACCGACCGAAACACCCCCACAGATATTGACGACATTTTTGTGCGGTCCCGCGCCGGCGAAATGGTGCCGCTTTCAAACGTGACGACGCTAAGCGAAGGCGTGAGCCCGCGAAACCTTAATCACTTCAATCGATTACGATCGGCAACCGTCAATGCGGAGATTTCCCAGGGCTACAGCCTGAAGGAAGCCCTCGACCTGATGGACGCGACGGCTGCAAAGGTATTGCCTCAAGTACAAACTGATGTGCTTGGACAATCGCGCGAATTCAAGGAAGGTGCATCTACGTTGCTGGTCAGCTTTGCGCTAGCACTATGTTTCATTTACCTGGTGCTGGCCGCGCAGTTTGAGAGCTTCGTTGATCCGTTTGTCATCATGCTCACTGTCCCATTGTCGATCACCGGTGCGCTGATTGCACTTTGGCTGACGGGAAACTCGCTCAATGTTTTCTCGAAAATCGGGCTGATCACGCTAGTTGGGCTGATTACCAAACACGGCATCTTGATCGTCGAGTTCGCCAACCAGCTTCAGGAACAGGGCAAGAGCGTGCGCGAGGCTGTGATTGAAGCCGCGGTCCTGCGCCTGCGGCCAATTTTGATGACCACCGGAGCCACCGTACTCGGCGCGTTACCGCTCGCGGTCGCCAGCGGCGCAGGTGCCGAATCGCGGCAGCAAATCGGCTGGGTGATTGTCGGCGGCATGTTGCTCGGCACACTGTTGACATTGTTTGTGGTGCCGACTTTCTACACAGTATTCGCGCGTGGTCACCAAAATAAGCCGCTCGTTGGAGATCAAGCAGAAAGTCAGCCGATGACGGATGGCACACATCCCACCCGAACGGTTGGGCAACACGGCGATTGAGGTGCCGGCTACCCGCAGGTAGCGGCGCTA
>JANMZU010000174.1:0-6846 GCA_031383585.1 Betaproteobacteria bacterium | reverse complement strand
TCGACGCCGACTTCGCCGCCAGAAACTTGAATGGCCGTCAGGCCACCATCGAGTTTGGCGTCAATCTCGCGCAACACGTTTTCCTGATCGACAAACGCGGATTCATGGCAAAACAACACATTGCCGTTGCCGACCGCGATGACATCGTTGTGAAATACGCCCGCATCGATGACATCCGGGTTTTGCTGCGCGAATACAACGTGCTCGTCATCGAGGCGATGCAGGCGTGCGATGGCCTGCGACGCCTCCAGCGTCTGGCGCGCCGGGTACTTCACCGGCCGGGCCAGTGCCATATTCAATCCACTTGCGCCGTAGACGAAAAACTCCACGCCACGTTCGCCGTATTGCGAACAAAAACGGGTGTGATTGGCTGCCCCCTCGTCCCCATACTGCGGGCACGCCGGAAGTGCAGCATGGTGGGAAAAATAGGCTTCGGGAAGGAAAATTGCACGCAACGTCCGTGAAGTCTGGCCGTGCTCAATTGAGCGATGAAATTTATTATTGAGGTTGGCGGCGGTGAAATGTACCCGCCGGTCCGCCGTATCCGCGCTCGGACTGACGGTAGCGGCATTGGCTGACCACATGCTCGACGCCGACAGCGCGCTCGAATAGACCATCGGCGCATCTTTGCTGGCCGCACAAATTACGTCCGCATCGCTTCCGGTGAATCCCAGCGCCCGCAGCGTCGCAATGCAAGGGCGTTCCTGCGGCGGCAACACGCCTTGGATGAATCCCATGTCGGCTAGCGCCTTCATTTTTTTCAGGCCCTGCAATGCCGCGAGTTTCGGGTTGGCAACAATACCGTGATTTTTGGCCGAAGCGATGTTGCCAAATGAAAGACCGCTGTAGTTGTGGGTTGGCCCCACCAGGCCGTCGAAATTAGCTTCAACCGCAGATGGCGTCATAACGTCAATCCAGGACTCAATTTATCGGGAAGCGTGAGCGTTGCCGACTCAAGCGAAGCTTGCGGATAGGCGCAGTAGTCGGCTGCGTAATAGGCACTGGCGCGATGGTTGCCACTGGCGCCGACGCCACCAAATGGTGCTGCGCTCGACGCGCCGGTAAGCGGACGATTCCAGTTGACGATGCCTGCACGAATGCGTTGCTGAAAGACCGTATATTCAGCGGCGCTTTCGGAAAGCAATCCTGCGGCAAGCCCGTAACGGGTGCTATTGGCAATGGTGAGCGCTTCGTCGAAGTCGCGATAGCGCGTCACTTGCAACAGCGGACCAAAGTACTCCTCATCTGGAACATCGGCTGCATTTGTGACGTCGAGCACACCAGGTGAGAGCAGTGCGGTCCCGGGGCGAACCGATTTCATTTCAAGCAGACACTTTGCGCCACGTTGAATCAACGTAGCCTGCGCCTCCAGCAATTTTTCCGCCGCCGCGAGATTGATCACCGCGCCCATGAACGGCTGATCCGCGTCGTCGAAATGCCCGACTTTCAAGCGAGCGGCCACGTCTAAAAGTCTCGCCATTAGTCGGTCACCATTCGCGCCTGTCGGCACCAGCAGTCGTCGCGAGCAGGTGCAGCGCTGCCCCGCCGAAATAAAAGCCGACTGGATAACGTGATGCACAGTGGCATCCAAGTTTTCATATTCACCGACCACGAGTGGATTGTTGCCACCCATCTCCAACGCCAGAATTTTCTGTGGCTGCGACGCAAACTGTTGATGCAAATGTTGCCCTGTCTGCGAGCTACCGGTGAAAAACAGGCCATCCAGACCAGCATGCCCGGCTAGTGCTACACCGGTATCGCGCCCGCCTTGCACCAAATTCAGTACGCCGTTTGGCAATCCCGCCAACTCCCAAATCTTCACTGTTGCCTCGGCGGTAGCGGGTGTCAGCTCACTCGGTTTGAACACGACACAATTTCCGGCAATCAATGCAGGAACAATATGACCGTTCGGCAAGTGTCCCGGGAAATTGTATGGGCCAAACACTGCGACCACGCCGTGCGGGCGGTGACGCAACACTGCCACGTGGTCCGCCTGCACGGTGCTGCGCTCACCAGTGCGCTCCTGATGTGCGCGAATCGAAATATCTATCTTGCCGATCATCGTCGCAACTTCCGTTGCGGCTTCCCACAGCGGCTTGCCGGTTTCAAATCCGATGGTATGGGTGAGGCTGATTTTGTGTTCGCCGAGGAGGCGCGCGAATTCCTTTAAAAAGGTAATCCGCTTATCGACGCTGAGCGCTGACCAGTCGGGGAATGCCTCACGCGCTGCGCTGACCGCCGCATCTACGGTCGTGACCGAGGCGCCGTTTCCCTGCCATACCTCTGCCTGCGTGACCGGGTTTTTCGAGGCGAACTCTGTACCGTCGCTGCGCATCCATTGCCCGTTGATCCAGTGCGGTTGCTTCATGGTCTGTAGTGTTTTTCTTGAGTTTTCATGGCGTTAATGCCGATCGCTGACCGAAAGTGGAACCGCACGAAGTTCATCGCCATCAGCGATGTTCAACGCTGCGGCTGTTTGGGCGTCAAGCGAAAAAATGTCACCTGACGGAAGACTCTTCACGAGCGTTGCGCGGTAATTGCCAAGATGCGTGTTTGAGACGAGGTAGCTCACGGCATCCGCTGCTGGCGGCGATGCGCTAATTGCCGTCTTGAAGACCAGACTGCGTGCCACCGCGTCGACGTCATCGACATCACACTCGACGGTCGGCCCGGCATCGAAAATATCCACATAGCCTTCATAGCGAAATCCTTCGCTTTCCAGCATGCGCATCGCGGGAACCGTATGTGGATGGGGCTTGCCGATGACGGCTTGGGCATCAGGCGTCAGGAAGGAGCTATAAAGTGGATGCTTGGGCATCAACTCAGCAACAAATGATTTTTTTCCGATGCCGGTGAGGTAGTCGGCCTGTGAAAACTCCATCGAGAAAAAATGCCGTCCCAGGCTCTCCCAAAAAGGTGATTTGCCAGCGTCATCGGAAACGCCGCGCAACTCTGCAATGATCTTCTTTGAGAAGCGAGCGCGATGCTGGCCCAGAAACAGCAGTCGGGATTTGGACAGCAGCTGCCCATTGCCGTCGCGACGGTAGGCGGCATCGAGAAACAGTGAGCAAAGCTCGGTGTGCCCCGTGTGGTCGTTCGAGAGGAACAACGTCTGCGTCCGCGTAAACAATCCCAACTCCTGGGACGCGTGCACCACAAGACCAACGCGATATGAGTACCAGGGCTGCCGCAGGCCGACGGCAGTGGCCAGTCCGCAGGTGCCGACGACGCGTTTGGCGGCAGTGTCTTCCAGCACAAACAGGAAGATCTCATCCGCTTGCTGTGCCGCGCCAGCGAAGGAGGCGACTGCCGCAGCAACGCGCTTGGTAAGCTCGACCTCGTTTGGCGGCAGCGTGGTGAGTCCAACGCCGGTACTTTTGGCCAAGCCAAGCAGTGCGGGCAAGTCGGCATGTGTGATGGGGCGGATGATCATCATAGCGGCGTTACCCGTACGTCATCGCCATCCGCAACTTCCAGGCGATCGGCCAGTTGCGGCGGAATGGACAATCGCCCGTCGCCGCCCGCATCGTCAAATGATAGCGGGGCGATGGTTGCGCGGAATTCTTCAGTGGCGGTATTGGCGATCAGGTAAGACTGCCTGGCTCCGGCAGCAGGTTCCGCGCGCTTTACACGCAACCGCCTGCTACCCGCAATGCTGCGCAATGTAGACATCCGCGCTTCGACAGTCGGGCCGCCATCGAAGATATCAATGTAGGTGTCTGCCTCGAATCCTTCTTCCAGCAAAATTGAAAATGGAAGTTCTGCGACAGGATTCAACTGACCAATGGCGAGCTTGGCGTCAGCCGGAAGCAGTGGTACATAAATTGGGTACTGCGGCATGAGTTCAGCGATAAAGGTTTTGCTGCGACCGCCAGAAAGTTGTTCGGCTTGTGGATAGGCCATGTTAAAAAACCGCCTGCCAACTGCATCCCAGAAAGGCGAGTGACCGCTGTCGTCGCAGACCCCCGGATTTTCAGCGGCGAGTTTGTCGGCGAAGCGCTCAGGATGCTCAGCGATAAACAATAGACGCGCGCGCGACAGCAACTGCGGCCATTGGGTGATGCCGTAGGCGGGATCGATATAGAACGAGGTCAGCAGGGACAGACCCGTGAGGTCATGACACAAATGCAAAGAGTGGATCTTGTTACTGACAGCCAGTTCCTGAGAAGCGTGGACGATGATTTCGTTGCGGTAACTGTAGAAGCGGTCATGAAATCCAGCCGAGGCGACTATTCCGCTGGTGCCAACAATCTCACCCGTGGCCACATCTTCAAGCACGAAAAAATACTGCTCTTCGCCGTTGACATCGACTTCGGCAGCGAGCGAATGCGTAGAGTTGCGAATCTTGTCGTAGAGTTTTTCGCGATCCGGTGGCAGCGACGTGATGCCGACTGCACTGGCGGCAGCGATACGCTCGACGCTCGGAAGGTCGGACATTCGGCAGGGGCGCAGGATCAACACGTTATCGGTCTTCAAATCGCTCATGGACGCGTCGGCTTCGCTTCAGGCGACCGCGACTGAAGTTGGCGTCGCTGCCAACTCAGCAGCAAGCACCTCGGCAAACACCGCGTCGAATCGTTTAAGGCCAAGTTCAATATCCTCTGCAGTGATCAGCAACGAAGGCGCCAGTCGGATTACATTGGTACCCGCGACCAGAATCATCAGTCCGTGCTTTTCAGCCATCTTTACAAACTCTTTGGCACGGCCATGCCACTTTGGAATCAGCTCACAGCCAAACCACAGTCCGCTGGCGCGAATGTCGCTAAACAGCGCGTACTTTTCGTTTAGCTTACGCAGTCCGGCACGCAATTGATCAGTACGTGCGGCAATATTGCTGCGGGTTGAAGCGGTGGCGAGGATATCGATGACCGACAGCGCGACCGCGCAGCCCAGCGCATTGCCGCCATAGGTGCTGCCGTGAACGCCGACGGCAAAGGTCTTGGCAATCTCTTCGGTAGTGAGCATGGCGCCAATCGGAAAGCCGCCTCCAAGCCCTTTGGCGGTGGTGAGGATGTCCGGCGTAACGCCGCAATCCATATAGGCATATAGCGGCCCTGTACGCCCTGCACCAGACTGTACCTCGTCAAAAATCAGCAGGGCTTTGTGCTCGTTACACAATTCGCGCAGCCCTTTCAGGAATGCCGCTGTCGCGGGCACCACACCACTTTCGCCCTGCACCGGCTCGACGATGACTGCACAAGTCCGGGCTGACATCTGTTTGCTGAGAGCCTCAAGATCATTGAATGGCAAGTGCGTGATGGCTTCAAGCGCAGGTCCGAAGCCCTGCGAGTATTTGGGCTGGCCACCAACGGTGACCGTGAACAAGGTGCGGCCGTGAAATGAATCAGTGAAGGAGATAATCTCGTTCTTGTCGCTTTGCAGTTTGCCTTCCGGTGTGGCGTCCTTTGGGAAGTGATCGCATGCATAGCGACGCGCCAGCTTTAGCGCCGCTTCATTGGCTTCAGCGCCTGAGTTAGCGAAGAATACACGCTCCGCAAACGTGAGCTCACAAAGCTTTTGTGCGAGCATGATGGCGGGCTCGTTGGCAAGCACGTTAGCCACATGCCATATTTTTCCGGCCTGCTCGGTAAGCGCGCGCACGACTTCCGGGTGCGCATGCCCCACAGACGTGACGGCAATTCCACCGGCCAAATCAACGTATTCTTTCCCCGCCTGATCCCAGACCCTGGATCCTTTGCCGCGTACCGGAATGAAGCTGCCGGGCGCGTAATTGGGCACCATGACCTCATCGAAATTGGCGCGGGTGACTGGGGAGTGGTGGTTTTCTGTCGTCATGGTGGGCTCCGGGAGTCGGGCAGCGTTTACTTGTAGGCGATTTGTGGACGCAATATTGCAGGCAGACTGCATTCTAAGCGCCGCGGGGCAATGCGCATATCAACAAAGCGACGCCGGTTTATATTCGTTTGCAACGCCATTATGCTTCGCCACTGGTTGTATGGCGCGCCGCACGCTGGCTGCGTTGCTCGCGTGGCGTAATGTTGAAATGATTTCGATACGCGCTGGAAAAATGCGGTCCCGATGAAAACCCGCAGGACAAGCCAATTTGCAGGATCGACTGGCTGGTCTGTTGGAGCAAATGCCGTGCGCGGTTCAAGCGTAGCTCAAGGTAGTAACGCGACGGCAGGCTGTTGAGGTATTGCTTGAACAAACGCTCCAGTTGTCGACGTGAAACGCCGACCAGCCGCGCGATTTCTTCCGTAGGCAGCGGCTCCTCATAATTAGCCTCCATCAGCGATACGGCCTCGGTGAGCTTGGGCTGCCCGCCACCGATGCGTGCCGAGAGTGGCACGCGTTGATGGTCGGTTGGGTTGCGCAAACGCTCGAGACCAAAATGATCAAGCAACTCGGTCACCAGATCTTCGCCGTGCCTCGACCCAAGCCAATTCAATATCATGTCAACACTGGCGTTGCCGCCGGCACAGGTGAGACGATGCCGGTCAATCTCAAACAGATTGGATGAGACCACAATGTCCGGAAAGTCTTCTGCCAACAATGCAGTGTAAGGCCAATGGATGGTGGCACGGCATCCCCGCAGCAGCCCCGCACGCGCCAGCAAATAGGTGCCGGTACCGATGCCGCCAATCAGCTTTGGTTCCGGGTTCATGGGCGTACGCGAAACCGTATTGGGCGCCGAAAAATTCTGCAACCATGCGACCGCATTTTCGAAGCCCCGTTGCGGCAGTGGCGTCTCGCTAACTACAAACACACCGTCGAGTTCGGGGGTACTTTCCAACGCAACATCGACTGGAATTCTTAGGGCCCCAGCGTTAACGGTCGATTCGCTTCCCGTCGCAAAAATAACAGATGAATAGGCTGGTTCATCCA
>JANMZU010000142.1:0-13524 GCA_031383585.1 Betaproteobacteria bacterium | reverse complement strand
ATGATCATCAAGATGATGACGCTGATGATGATCCACCAGATGCCGGGTTCTCCGAGCAGCGGGATCGCACGCGGAAATGGTGACAGCCAACCACCCATGAACAGAATCGTGGATATCGTCGCCACCAGCAGCATGTTTGCGTATTCAGCGAGGAAAAACAGCGACCAGGTCATGCCAGAATATTCAACAAGCGGGCCGGCCACGATTTCCGATTCCCCTTCGGCAACGTCAAACGGATGGCGATTGGTCTCAGCGACGCCTGCAATGAAGTGAACAATGAACAGTGGGAACAACGGCAAGAAAAACCATTCCAATATGCCGTATGGACCGTCCTGCCGTGAAATAACTTGCGTGAGATTCATCGTTTGCGCAGCCATCAACCCACCGACCAGCGCAAATCCCATTGCAATCTCGTAACTCACCACCTGCGCAGCCGAGCGCATGGCGCCGATAAAAGCATATTTTGAATTGGACGCCCAACCAGCAATGATGACCCCGTAGACGCCCATTGAGGTCATCGCCAGTACTACCAGTAATCCAGCGTCAACGTTTGCCACCACCCAGTTTGGCGTGAAGGGAATTACGCCCCAAACGGCCATTGCGGGCGCGACGGACAGCGCAGGCGCGATCAGGAACAGCGCCCGGTTAGCGCCGCTGGGAACAATCTGCTCTTTGAGCAATAGCTTGATGGCATCTGCTATCGGCTGCAACAATCCAAAAGGCCCCACCCGATTTGGGCCACGCCGTACCTGCATCCAGCCGATTACCCAGCGTTCAACAAGCTGGAAATAGAGTACGAACAACAGCAACGGCACGACCACCATTACCACCATGACGAGCGCCTTGGTAATCGCCCAGGCTGGCGGGCCCCAAGTTGCTCCCAAGGTGGTTATGAATCCCTGGTTGAGCGTCTGTACGAGTGCGTCCATATTGAAGTCTGTTCGCCCCGTTATTCGGCCGCAGCGGCCATTGCGATTTTTTCCAGCGTGACTGTGCCGAACATCGGGCCCAACGCTGAGGTTTCTTGCAGAGCGGAAGCAATCCGCACGCATCCCGCGGCCAGTCGGCCGTCAACCTTGGCGGACATGGTCACAGAAGCGCCGCCTTGAGTGACCCTGACCTCAGCCCCGTCGACGATACCCTGCTGCTCAGCGATATCACTTGCAACAAGAATACGCCGAGCATTTCTCGCATCAGCCGTCTTCTGCAAACTGGGAGCGCGGCGCACAAGAGAGTCGACTGCATAAATTGGGACTTCACCGACGCGTTCAATACCTGCTGACGATGCATCGATCACGATACTCACAGCCGCAATCGTGTTGTTCAATTTGGCACTCACGAACGCCTGCAAATCGCGGGCGATTTCCTTGCGGATCGAAGCAACACTATCCTGATCGAATCCAGCAACATCAAGCAAGTTTCCAAGTACACGAAGTACTTTCCAGGCTGGACGCGCCTCGCCAAGCGGTTTGACGACTCCATTGAATGGCTGAACTGCCCCTTCCATACTCACAAAAGTCCCGGCAGTCTCGGTAAACGGCGTGATTGGCAATACAACGGTCGCATATTCAGCGACGTCACCTTTGAATGCCGACAGCGAGACCACGAGCTCGGCGGATTTAAGTGCGGCCATGGTCTTGACGGGATCATAGCAATCCACACCAGGTTCGACGCCGACCAAGACATAGGCCTTACGTGGGTTGGAGACCATGTCTTGTGCGCACAGCCCCCCATTTCCCGGCACCGCTTCTATCGCTTCCGCACCAACACTATTTGCAGCTTCACCGAGGAAACCAATCGTCCCGCCGGAGATACGTGCAATCTCCTGCGCAAGCGCGTGGAGCGCCGTGGAGTTGGGGTGATGCTGAGCAAAATTACCCAGCAATACCGCGTTCTTTGCGTTGTCCGCAAGACTTCTTGCTATCGCCGTCGCAGCAGGCGACTCAGCGGCGGCGCTGACAAACCCAGCAAGAGCTGGTGCAATCGTGGCCACTTTGAATCCGGCAAGTGCCTTGGCCACTGCAGCCAGTGTTGCGGGCAATCCAGATGGCGCGACGACCGCTGCATTCGCGACTTTTATCAACAGCTCATCATCGGCGACATGGACAATATTGAGTTGCAGCCCTTTTTTTGCAGCCTGGCGCAAGCGATTCGCCACCAGCGGATGCTCTTTGCGCAAGCTGGAACCGACTACTAGCACGCTTTGTAAACTTGAAATGTCAGAGACCTTCATTCCCAGCCAGCGAGCGCCATTGGCTTTCCCATCCGCTCTCGTATCGGCCTGGCGCAAACGCGTATCTACGTTGCTGGAGCCAATTCCATTCATGAGTTTTTTCAGCAGGTACAGCTCTTCCAAAGTCTGCTGGGGTGACGCCAAAGCTGCGATTGATTCGGCGCCGTGATTGTCCCTAATGTCGCGAAGACCATTGGCGACAAATTCCAGCGCCTGCTGCCATTCCACTTCCAGCCACTGCCCACCCTGCTTGATCACGGGCCGAGTAAGGCGATCATCGGAATTCAGGCCTTCGTAGGAAAAGCGATCCCGGTCCGACAGCCAGCATTCATTAATGTTCTCGTTCTCAAGTGGCAAGACCCGCATCACACGATCCTGCTTCACCTGCACCACGATATTCGAACCCAGGCCATCGTGCGGCGCCACTGACTTTCGGCGGGACAATTCCCAGCTGCGGGCTGTGTAGCGGAACGGTTTAGAGGTCAATGCACCGACTGGGCACAGATCGATCATGTTTCCAGACAATTCGGAATCCACCGTTTGGCCGACAAAGGCGAGAATTTCAGAGTGCTCGCCGCGCCCTGCTTGTCCTAGCTCCATGACGCCGGCGACTTCCTGCCCGAAACGAACGCAACGCGTGCAGTGAATGCACCGCGTCATGTCAGTCGAAATCAGCGGGCCAAGATTCTTGTTGACCACTACGCGCTTGGCTTCCTGATAACGCGATGCCGACCCACCATAGCCGACTGCCAAATCCTGCAACTGACATTCGCCACCCTGATCGCAAATGGGGCAGTCGAGCGGATGATTAATGAGCAGAAATTCCATCACCCCTTGCTGTGCTGTCTTGGCGTACGCAGAGCTAGTCTGCACCTTCATGCCTTCGGTCGCAGGCGTGGCACATGCCGGCAATGGCTTTGGTGCCTTTTCGACTTGCACCAGGCACATGCGGCAGTTGGCCGCGATCGACAATTTCTTGTGGTAGCAGAAATGCGGAATGAAGGCGCCGAGTTTATTGGCCGCTTCCATCACGGTGGCGCCGCTCTCAACCGAAACTTGTTTACCGTCAATTTCGAGATTAACCATGATTACTCCGCCGCCATCGCCAGTGATTGAACGGCAGGGTTTGTCGAGTAGCCCCCGGGTCCAACCATGCAATGTTTGTGGGCAATGTGGTACTCGAATTCCTCGCGATAGTTCTTCACAAAAGCCCTTACCGGCATCGCGGCAGCATCACCCAATGCGCAGATGGTACGGCCCTGAATCTGATCGGCCAGATTGAGAAGCAGATCCAGATCTTCCTGCCGCCCTGAACCGTGCTCGATCCGGTGGATAATGCGATATAGCCAGCCGGTACCTTCACGGCATGGCGTACATTGACCGCAAGATTCCTCGTAATAAAAATAAGCCAATCGTTCCGCAGCTTTGACCATGCAGGTGTCTTCATCCATCACGATAACCGCACCAGAGCCCAGCATGGATCCAGCTTTCGCAATAGAGTCGTAGTCCATATCGGTCGCCATCATTACGTCGCCCTTGATAACCGGCATCGACGAACCGCCTGGAATGACGCCTTTGATTTTCTTCCTACCGCGCATACCGCCAGCCATTTCCAGCAATTTTGCGAACGGCGTACCCAGCCGCACTTCATAATTACCGGGGCGGGCAACATTGCCTGACATCGAAAACAGTTTTGTTCCACCGTTATTCGGTTTGCCAAGATTCAGAAAGGCTTCACCGCCTTCGCGCATGATATAGGGCACAGCCGCGAACGTTTCGGTGTTATTTATCGTGGTCGGTTTGCCATAAAGGCCGAAGCTAGCCGGAAACGGCGGTTTGAATCGCGGCTGGCCTTTTTTGCCCTCGATGGACTCAAGCAAGGCCGTTTCTTCACCGCAAATATATGCGCCATATCCGTGGAAGGCATGCAGCTGAAAGCTGAACTCTGTCCCCAGAATTTTTTCGCCAAGCAATCCGGCTGCTCGCGCTTCCTCAAGCGCCTCCTCAAACCGATCATAATCCGCCCAGATTTCGCCGTGGATGTAGTTGTAACCCACCGAAATGCCCATTGCGTATGCCGCGATGATCATGCCTTCTATAAGAATATGTGGGTTGTAGCGAATAATGTCGCGGTCCTTGAATGTGCCAGGTTCACCTTCATCCGAATTGCATACGAGGTACTTTGCTCCGGGGAACGACCGTGGCATGAAGCTCCATTTGAGGCCGGTCGGAAAGCCCGCACCGCCACGACCGCGCAATGCTGACTTTTTAACTTCAGCGATCACATCCTCGGGCTTTACATTTTCCTTGAGGATTTTCCTGAGCGCTGCATATCCTCCGCGCGCCTCATAGTCCTTGAGACGCCAATTACTGCCGTCCAGACCCTTCAGAATAATGGCATCGGGACCGTAATCAAGGAGTTTGCCGGCCGTTGCCATCACTTCAACTCCTCAATGAGTGCATCAAGTTTCTCGTTCGACATGAAGCTGCACATACGTTTGTTGTTGACCAGAAGGACCGGTGCGTCACCACAGGCGCCCATACACTCGCCCTCTACCAGCGTGAAGTTGCCGTCAGGCGTGGTTTCGCGCCAGTCGACGCCTAGCTTACTCTTAAGGTATTCCGCCGCATCTACGCCGCCAGATAGCGCGCACGGTAAATTGGTGCATACCGTAATCTTGCACTTTCCCGCTGGCTTCAGGTTATACATGTTGTAAAAAGTCGCCACCTCGTAGACAGCGATGGTGGGCATGCCAAGATACTTTGCTACATCGTCCATGACTGCACTCGAAAGCCAGCCGTGTTGGTCCTGCGCGATGGCAAGTGCCGCCATCACCGCGGACTGCTTCTGGTCTGCGGGGAATTTCGCGACTTCGCGATCAATTTTGCGCTTGGCGTCATCTGAAAGGAGAGCCGCTGTACTCATCGATCAATTTCTCCGAATACGATGTCTTGCGTACCAATGATGGTCACCACGTCTGCAATCATGTGCCCACGGGACATTTCATCCAAGCCAGCCAGGTGCGGAAAACCCGGTGCCCGAATTTTTAACCTGAACGGCTTATTGGCTCCATCGGAAACCAGATAGATACCGAATTCCCCTTTCGGGTGCTCAACCGCAGCATAGGTTTCTCCCGGCGGCACGTGAAAACCTTCCGTAAAGAGTTTGAAGTGATGAATCAACTCTTCCATATTCGACTTCATGTTTTCGCGCGATGGTGGGGCAAACTTGTGGTCATCACTGATGACTGGCCCCGGATTCTTGCGCAACCACTCCACGCACTGCTTGATAATCTTGTTCGACTCGCGCATTTCCTGAATTCGTACCAGATAGCGATCATATGAATCGCCATTGGTGCCGATTGGAATATCAAAATCCAACTCGCCGTAAACCTCATACGGTTGCTTCTTGCGCAGATCCCAGGCGATGCCGGAACCCCGCAACATCGGGCCGGTGAAGCCCAAATTCTGTGCGCGCTCGGGGGTGACCACGCCAATGCCGACCAACCGCTGCTTCCATATGCGGTTGTCCGTCAGCAAGGTCTCGTAGTCGTCAATGTAGCCGGGGAAACGCCTGGTAAAGTCATCTATAAAATCCAGCAACGAGCCCTGACGGTTCTCGTTCATTTTAGCAATCGACGCAGCATTGCGTCCGTGCGTAACCGTATACTGTGGCATCTGCTCAGGCAAATCCCGATAGACGCCGCCTGGACGGTAATAGGCAGCATGCATGCGCGCGCCCGAGACCGCTTCATACGTATCCATCAAGTCTTCGCGCTCTCGGAAGGCATAAAGGAATACCGTCATTGCCCCCACGTCCAGGGCATGGGCACCGAGCCACAATAAGTGATTCAAAACACGGGTGATTTCGTCAAACATGACGCGGATGTACTGGGCTCGCCGCGGCACCTTCACGCCGGTAAGATTTTCGATTGCCATTACATATGCGTGCTCATTGACCATCATCGATACGTAGTCGAGGCGGTCCATGTACGGCAAATTCTGAATATAAGTACGCGTTTCTGCAAGTTTCTCGGTCGCACGGTGCAACAACCCGATATGCGGATCTGCACGCTGTACTACCTCGCCATCAAGCTCAAGTACGAGTCGCAAGACACCGTGCGCAGCGGGATGCTGCGGCCCGAAATTCATCGTGTAGTTTTTGATTTCGGCCACGATTATTTCCGCTCCGCGTAATGGTCTTCACGAATCACCCGCGGCACAATTTCGCGGGGCTCAATTGTCACCGGCTGGTATACAACGCGCTGTTGCTCTGGGTCATAGCGCATCTCCACATTACCGGTAACGGGGAAATCCTTGCGGAACGGGTGTCCAACGAAGCCATAGTCGGTCAAAATCCGCCGCAAGTCAGGATGACCTTTAAACACGATGCCATAAAGATCAAATGCTTCGCGCTCATACCAGTTGGCGGAGGACCAAATATCATTGACAGTGTCCACCATTGGATATTCATCGTCGGCACAGAAGCAACGCACCCTCAATCGCCAGTTATGCTCAATCGATAAGAGCTGATAAACAACTGCAAACCGGGAGCCGTCCCAATTGTCCGCGTAACCCTCGTAGTCCATGCCCGCCGCATCAATCAATTGCCGAAAAGAGAGTGAGGGGTCATCACGCAAAGTAAACATTACTTGGGTGAGATCGGCTGCGTTCAGCTCAAGGATTAGTTCGTCAGTATCGACAATTACCCTCTTCGCGAGCGCGCCGAGCACCACTTCAACGCTTGCCTTCAGCCTTTCGAGTTTTGGAGGCATGGTCTAACGGGCAATCGTATTGGTGCGCTTGATCTTGTTTTGCAACTGTATCAATCCATACAGTAGCGCCTCGGCCGTCGGCGGACAACCCGGAACGTAGATGTCGACAGGCACGATGCGGTCACAGCCGCGCACGACAGAATAAGAGTAGTGGTAGTAACCTCCGCCATTGGCGCAGGAACCCATCGATATTACCCAGCGCGGCTCGGCCATCTGGTCGTAGACCTTGCGCAGGGCGGGCGCCATTTTGTTACAAAGGGTGCCAGCCACAATCATTACGTCCGACTGGCGGGGGCTCGGCCGGAAGACTATGCCGAAGCGGTCTAAATCGTAGCGCGACGCGCCCGCATGCATCATTTCTACGGCGCAGCAGGCTAGTCCAAATGTCATGGGCCACATCGACCCAGTGCGAGCCCAGTTGAGAACGCTGTCGACTGATGTGGTTACAAATCCTTGCTGCGAAACGCCGCCTTCAGGCATGGTGTTTCTCCCGGTCAGTGCGAACTCTCATGAACTTAGCTTCCGTGCGCTCAAAAAATGAATTTGTACAATGTTCACGCATTGTCACAACCACAGTCTATTTTTCGACATGAATCCAACCTCACGCCGAACGCTTACTCCCAATCCAACGCGCCCTTTTTCCATTCGTAAATAAAGCCGATGACGAGAATTCCGAGAAACACCATCATTGCCCAAAAACCGAACCAACCAAGCTCCTGCAACACGATAGCCCAAGGGAAAAGGAACGCAATTTCCAGATCAAAAAGAATGAACAATATCGCGACGAGATAATAGCGAACGTCGAACTTCATCCTCGCGTCTTCAAACGCCTCGAAGCCGCACTCGTATGGAGATAGTTTTTGTGCGTACGGCCTATCGTGCCCCAGCACCATTGACAGCACTTTTGTGCCAATGAGCGGCAGCACCCCTATCGCGGCGCCGACAATGATAAAAATTAGAATAGGGAAATAGTTTTCGAGCATTTTTAGGTGTGTCGCGCTTGTATCAACGCGAATAGCAACGTTTCATCCCGTATTTGTCTTCCCTGAGTTGATCTGGAACAAACCAAGAATCTTGACGCTCGATTTTCTTATACTGGTGCCGACGAAGAGACTCGAACTCTTACGCATTTCTGCACTGCCCCCTCAAGACAGCGTGTCTACCAATTCCACCACGACGGCAAAGATACTGTGATCAATTTTACTTCGAATTTACTTTGGAATCTGCTGTGGTGCAGGTTTTTGCGAATCTGCACCGGTCGGCGAAGTCGCAGGCACCGGAATCGACGCGGCGCTTCCCTCTTTAGCCGGTGCCGACTGCATCACACCGCCGCCCATTACACCGCTCGCCGATCTGGGCGCATAAAAATACGTCAGCCCCAAGCTGGTGGCAAAGAAAAAGCCCGCACAAACTGCCGTTGAGCGCGACAAAAAATTAGCTGCGCCCGAGGAGCCAAACAGGCTGCCCGCCGAACCAGTACCAAACGCGGCTCCCATGTCAGCGCCCTTACCGTGTTGAAGCAATACCAACACGATGATCGCAATAGCCAAAATCACATGAATCGTCAGAATAATATTTAACAGCATGACACTTTTCCCTTAACTTTAACTACTCGATCTGCAGAACGAAACTAAAGCGCTCTCCAGATACCCATAAACTCTTCGGCCACAAGCGATGCGCCACCAATCAATCCGCCATCGATGTTCTCCATCGAGAACAATTCGGCGGCGTTGGACTTCTTGACACTGCCTCCATACAGAATCGAAAAATTGCGGCCCACATCTGCATCCAGCGCGACTACTTGACCACGCAGAAACGCGTGAACTTCTTCAGCTTGCGCCGGTGATGCCGTTTTTCCGGTGCCAATCGCCCAAACTGGCTCATAGGCCAAAATTGCCCCAGCCAATTTTTGCACGCCATGCGCCTCAATTACCGCACGCAACTGCCTCCAAACTACTTCTTCCGTGCTGCCGCTCTCTCGCTCCGCTAGCGACTCTCCCACACAAACTATTGGAGTCAAGCCGGATTCACGGGCCCTCCCAAATTTTTCGGCCACCGAGGCATCAGTCTCTCCGAAAATTGCCCGCCTTTCAGAGTGCCCAACAAGCGTATATCGTGCACCAAACTCAGCGACCATGGCTGCGGAGATTTCCCCCGTGTAAGCGCCCGCCTCCATGCGACTTACATCCTGCGAGCCCCAACCGATGGTCGAGCCGGACAATACATGCCCCACTTGCCCCAGATATGGTGCCGGTACACATACCCCACAACTGGCACCTTGCTTTACGCTGATACCATCTTTCAAAGCGGTCAACAGCAGCGCATTGGAAGCGAGGCTGCCATTCAACTTCCAGTTACCGATGACGAAGCGTTCGCGCAAAACATAGTCCCTAACTTTGCAAAGCGTTCGATTATAGCGTGTAACCCGATACATCGTAAACAGGGAGATGCCCGCGGCGCACTCAACAGCCCCACGGCATATGCCCGCTCGGCAATGAAGCGGCTTCAGGTGGCTGGTTTGAAAACCAGTGCCACCCCGTTATTGCACCAGCGCTGTCCAGTAGGTTGTGGACCATCAGTGAAAATATGCCCATGATGACCGCCACACCGTGCGCAGTGATACTCGGTGCGTGGATAAATCAGCTTGAAATCAGTTTTTTTTTCGAATGCGCCCGGCAGCGTGGTGAAGAAACTGGGCCAACCGGTACCGCTGTCGAATTTCATTTCTGACGAGTACACCGGGAGATCACAGCCGGCGCAGTGAAACACGCCTTTGCGCTTTTCGTCATTCAGGTTGCTTGAGAATGGGCGTTCAGTGCCTTCGTCGCGCAGCACATTGAATTGCGCCGAGGAAAGACGTTTTTTCCAATCTGCTTTGGATAGCTCCAGCTTTTCGATTTTCATAGGGGCTTGGCTCGCTTGTTGCAGCGCTAACTTGACTTGCTCGGCCGTGGGAGCCTGCGGCCGCCCTTGGGCATAGGCCGCTTTGGCAAACACCTGCGACCCAGCGGACGCGAACAATCCAGACAAAAATGTGCGGCGTTTCATACGGTTTCCTTCAGTTGAATTGTTCTTTGGTCGCGGAATCACAGGAAAGTTTACGAATTGGGCACAAAACTGGATTCGTTAAACCTGCGAGAAAAATTCTGCCCCAGTTATTCGCTGTTATTAAGTGCTCAACCAGTACCACCCACCGTAAGCCCTTCCATGCGCAAGGTCGGCTGACCTACACCCACCGGGACACTTTGGCCTTCCTTGCCGCACACGCCTACGCCGCCATCGAGACGCATGTCGTTACCGATCATCGAGATATGCTTGAGCGACTCAATACCGTTGCCGATCAGGGTCGCGCCGACCACTGGGTAGGAGATTTTCCCGTCTTCGATCATGTACGCTTCTGAAGCCGAGAATACAAACTTGCCGCTGGCGGTATCCACCTGTCCACCACCAAAATTGGCGGCATACAGGCCGTGCTTCACACTGGCGATAATCTCCTCAGGCGTCTTGTCACCGTTGAGCATATAGGTGTTGGTCATGCGCGGCATGGGGATGTGCGCATACGATTCGCGCCGCGCGTTGCCGGTCACCGGTGTTTTCATCAGGCGGGCATTGAGCGTGTCCTGCATATAGCCTTTGAGAATGCCATCTTCGATCAGCACGTTGCGCTGGGTGACGTTGCCTTCGTCGTCAATATTGAGTGAGCCACGACGGTCAGCGATGGTGCCGTCGTCAACCACGGTCACGCCCTTGGCAGCGACGCGTTCGCCAATGCGCCCTGCAAACAGACTGGAACCCTTGCGGTTGAAATCGCCTTCGAGACCGTGGCCAACAGCTTCGTGAAGCAGAATTCCCGGCCAACCTGAGCCAAGCACTACCGTCATCGGGCCGGCTGGCGCCGGTTTCGCGTCGAGATTGATGAGCGCCTCGCGAACCGCGCCCTCAGCGTAGCTCTTCAAAACATCGTCGGTAAAATATCGGTAATCGTAGCGCCCGCCGCCGCCGGTATGCCCTTGCTCGCGGCGTCCGTTTTGCTCAGCGATCACAGTTAGGCCGATGTGCACCAGCGGGCGAACGTCGGCGGCCATGACGCCGTCGCTACGCGCTACCATCACTACATCGTATTCGCCGGACAGTCGACCCATCACCTCTTTTACGCGGGGATCGATGTTGCGGGCGAATTGTTCAAGCCGCTCAAGAATGCGGACTTTATCGGCATCCTCAAACGATGACACTGGATCATTAGGCGTGTAGAGCGCGTGGCCGACTTTTGATTGAGATTTTGCTGCCTTGGCGTTGCCGCCAGCGCGCGCGATGCTGCGGGTCGCTGCAGCGGCGGAGGAAAGCGCCGCATGGCTGATGTCGTCCGAATACGCGAAAGCGGTTTTTTCACCCGACACCACGCGCACGCCGACGCCCTGATCAATATTGAAGCTGCCTGATTTAACATGCCCTTCTTCCAGACTCCAGCCCTCTGACCGGGAATACTGAAAATAGAGATCGGCGTAATCGGCGTCATGGGTGAGGATTTCGCTGAATACAGATTCTATTGTGGACTCGTTGAGGCCATATGGCGTCAACAACGTGGCGTGGGCAATACTTATTGGGGTGGCGTTCATGGCGGAATATAATTTTGGGAAGGAACATTATCGCAGAGCCTGCCTGCGCATTTTAGGAAACGATGAGTGTCAACATGTTCAACTCAGATTGTTGCTGCGCCGCGAGAATTCAACCACAGCCATAAATTTGCCCGCCGGACCAATATTTTTGAAACACCAGCATTAGCAGGCATCTTCGGGCTCTTTTGCCCTGAAACCCGCATGAATGCTGGATCTACGAAAGTGCCATAACATGCCCGCCATTCCCTACATCACAGATATCGACATTTCCGCTGAACGTGTACCTGCCGATCTAGTTGCTGCGATTCGCGGCCGTCGCGCCAACGGCAACCTACTCAACCTGGACCGAATGCTGCTGCATAGCCCGCCCATTGCGCGCGGCTGGAACACGTTCCTGGGCGCGATCCGCAAGGATCTCGATCTGTCTCCGCTGCTGCGCGAGCTAGCCATCTGCGCGGTCGCGAAATTCAATCGCGCTGACTACGAATGGCTACAGCATGCACCGGAATTTCTCGTTGCCGGCGGGACTCAGCCGCAACTCGATGCCATGCAAGATATCGAATCAGCAGCCGGTAATGTCGCCATGTTCAGTAGTCTTGAGCGTCTGGTGATAAAGCTTACAAAGGAAATGTCACTAACCATTGAGGTTGATCCGGCCACCATGATCGAATTGCGCGCACAGCTGCCGGATCGCGAAGTTGCAGAAATCGTCGGCGTGATCGCGTCCTACAACATGGTGTCGCGTTATCTGGTGGCGCTCGGGATCGAGCCAGAATAGGGCTAGCTGACTTGAGTTGTGACATATGATTTGCAATCCATCTGACGAGGTTCTGATATTCTTGCAGACAGTAAAAATCAACAGACCCCCTTACGACGATAGCGAGCAATCATGTCCCTAATTTCCAAAAAAAGTGGCAATGCATTAATTCTGGGATTGAAGGGTCGCCTTGACCAGGATAACTGTGATGCGTTTCGCGATGAATTATCGCCACAGCTCGATATTGCGGCACGCGACCATCTGGGCATCGTCCTCGATCTGTCACAACTGGAATACGTATCCAGTGCCGGCCTCCGGTGTTTCATGCTCGCCGTCAAACAAGCCAAGACGTTTAACGGCCGCATCGTGGTCGCAGCACTTCAGCCGATGGTCGCTGAAATATTTCAGATCAGCCGCTTCGACATGTTGCTGGAAGTTTTCAAGACTGTTGAAACAGCCGCCAGCGCGGTGGGGGAAAATCCAACCGCCACCAAGAAGCATTAATAGCGCGGATTGGCAGGATCGCTTGGACAATAGCAACTTTTGAGACGGGAACTAAGTCATGATCGTTCGATTCTGGGGTACACGCGGTTCCATTCCCGTTGCACTGACGTCCGCTGACATTCGCGACAAGATCGTGCAGGCATTGCTTAAGGCATCCGGACGCACGTTTAACACGTCCGAAGACGCCTACGCCTTCGCCCGCGACGAGTTAGATTTCTCGGTCAACAACACGTTTGGCGGACATTCTTCTTGTGTGGAGCTCGACTTGGGTGGCGACGAATATTACGTTTGCGACATGGGTAGCGGTGCACGGCCGTTTGGGTCGCATGTGCTGGCGCGCCAGCAAGGTCGGCCCGCGACAGTCAATGTATTTGTCTCGCATGTGCATTGGGACCACATCATGGGCTTTCCATTTTTCGGCCCCGCCTATGTTCCCGGCACGAAGATCCGCATTCACGGTTGCCACGAGACACTTGAATACGCATATCGCTTGCAACAGGCGCCGCCCTGTTTTCCCGTGACGTTCGACCAAATGGCAGCAGATATGGAGTTTGTCTATCTCAAGCCTGGGCAGAAATACAATGTGGGTGGATTGAGCGTTACGCCTAGCTTACAGCTTCATTCCGGTGACTCATTTGG
>JANMZU010000129.1:0-7380 GCA_031383585.1 Betaproteobacteria bacterium | reverse complement strand
TACGCAGCTTGAAACTATTTGAGGGCCTAATCAATAGTATCTTGTCGTGTAATTCTGTTTCCTGCAACGGTACAAAAACATGCCAGCGACGGTTGGAAATCGGAGTTTGTCCACCACCGCATTGATTTTGGCAACCTGCCGTGCTGAAGCGGGATCGAGCCGCCCTAGGCGAATGACGATCCTCGCGGCAAGCCGCGAGGTATCAACACCAAGTTCAAGAACCGCAGCTTTTCAATCTGCATTACGCCGCAAGCGGCGGGGAATTGAACCCGGAGAGATTAAAAGGTCGGGTATTGCGACGGTCCTATTTGCGAAAACCCTTATATCACCCTGGCTGGTTAGCCGCAAAAATATACGAAGCGATTTAGGTTGCTGCTATTTGGTGGCGCCAACAGCGGAGTTTGCAACGGGGACATTATGCGAAGTTTTTCTGCGGCCAGCGACCAACTACTTGCGCACTGGCTTCGGCACAACCGGACGCAGCCGAGTCACATCCCATTTTATTTGTCACTATTCCCGGATGATTATGCGAAGGAATGTTGAGCAGACGGGCGATGGCCCAGAGGACCTTATGAACGGCGCACTTAATGTATTGCTGGTGGAGGATTCAGTGGAGGATACATGGTTGATACTCCATGAGTTCTCGAAGCATGGCGTACGCATTCGGAGCGAAAAGGTTCAGACAGCCGGCGCTCTTGTCGAGGCGCTCGACCGCCAAAGCTGGGACCTTGTCATTAGTGACTACCGGATGCCGGGTTTCAGCGGAATGATGGCACTGGGGGTCGTCCGAGTGCGCCAGCCTGATCTCCCATTTTTTCTCTTATCCGGCGGTGTTGAGGAAAAAGTGGGAAAGGTCGCGGTGAAGTCAGGTGCGACTGCGTTCTTGAAGAAGGACAATTTGAACGAACTGGTCAGGATGGTAAGGCGCGAATTGACAAAATCGGTAGCCGCAGAGATTTAACATTTGATGCTTTGAGCCTAATGAAGTCGGCAAATGATTCCCGAAAGAATAGTCCGTGCACATTTGCCGTGCTCTGATTGCCCCGTTATTCGATCAACCCGGCTGTCTTCACCTGCCCGGCAGATTGCGCAAGCCGCTCAAGCGCCTCGCAGTAGATTTCGACCGTGGCCGCCTTGACGATTAGTTCACGTGCGCCAGATTCTTCCGCTTGTGCGAGTAGGATTGAGTCAATGAAACCAGAAGCAATGGCGATCGGCAACCCTGGTCTTAGATTTCGCACCGCGCGTGCTACATCCAGCCCGGACAGGGAAGGCATGTTGTAGTCCGTCACCACGATGTCGAATCCGTCGGGTGCGGCCCTCAGTGCCTTCAGCGCCTCGCGCGGATCAGTGTAGCCGCTGACAATGAATCCGCGACGTTCTAGCATGCGTTTGACCAGATAGATCAAAGCGTCGTCGTCATCGATGTACAAAAGACGCCGACCGGAACCGACCGCCTTTGCTCCACTTGATACCGGCGGCGGCTGGGAAGCAAGCGTTGCGGTGAGCGCTGGTGCAGGCGGGAAGTAGATGGTGAAGGTGGTACCTTTGCCCAGTTCGCTCTTGACCATGATCAAGCCTTCGTGTGACTTAACGATGCCGTGAACCACCGATAGACCAAGCCCGGTTCCCTCGCCCACCGGTTTGGTGGTGAAAAACGGCTCGAAGATCCGCGTGAGGTTGGCTGGATCGATGCCGGGCCCGGCATCACTCACCGTAAGCCTCACGGCACGCGACAAGCCAGCGACATGCATGGCTTTGAGCGCAGGCAACTCGTCTGCGACCGCACTGTCCAGCGCTACAGAATCAAGGCAAAAAACAATCTTTTGCGGCTCATTGCCAGCGGCCTGGGCCGCATTGGTGCCGAGATTGATCAGTATTTGCTCGATCTGCGTCACGTCGGCGATGATGTCCGGAATGTCCGTGCCGAGTTGAACGGCCAGACTTACTCTGGCCGAAAGCGTGGCGCGCAGCAATCGTACCGATTCATCGACGATAGGGGCAAGCGATGTGCGAATGCGCTCCATTGGTTGCTTGCGGCTGAAGGAAAGAATTTGCTGCACCAATTTGCTGGCCCGGGTACCAGCTTTGAGAATCTCTTCCAGGCTTTCCAGCGCCAGTTTGTTGGCCGGTTCGGTATCCTGGCGCGCAAGTTCAGTGTTGCCAAGGATGGCCGCGATGATGTTGTTAAAGTCGTGCGCGATCCCGCCGGCGAGCGTGCCGATCGCTTCCATCTTCTGTGATTCGCGTAGCTGCGCCTCAAGCGAATCGTGCGCGGCCAATGCACGTTTGCGTTCTGTGATGTCGCGAGTGACGCCGATATATTGGACGATGACTCCCTTCGGGTCGCGTACCGGCGAGACTGTCAGCTCGTTCCAAAATATTGTGCCGTCTTTGCGGTAATTCAGGATTTCGCCATCGAATTGGCTACCCGCCTTTATTGACAGGCTGACCTGTAACACCACCTGCGGATCGGTCAGCGGCCCTTGTAAAAATTTGCAATCGAGTCCCAGCATTTCATGCTCGTCGTATCCGGTAATTTTGCAGAAAGCAATATTTGCCGAAACGATGCGCCGGTTAGCGTCTGTAACGAGAACACCTTGCGATATGTTCTTGAGGGCCATCGCACTGACACGCAATGCTGCTTCGGCTTGTTTGCGCTCCGTAATATTTCGGGCGATCTTCGATGCCGCGACCAACTTGTTGCCGCCATCAAAAATTGGTGAAATGGTCGCCGATATGTTGACGAGGTGCCCGTCTTTGTGTCTCCTTACCGTTTCGAAATGCTCCACCCGTTCACCACAGGAAAGTCGCGCCAGTATCTGAGCCTCTTCATTTGGGAGATCGCTGGGCATAATTATTTGCATCGACTGGCCAATCACCTCTTCGGCCATGTAGCCGAACAATCGCTCCGCACCGTGGTTCCAGCTCTTGATGGTCCCCTCCATCGTTTTGCTGATAATCGCGTCATCGCTCGCATCAACAATCGCTTTATATTCACGCAGTACGAGATCGGCGTTGCTGCGAGCTGTGTTATCCGTGCCGATCAGCAGGTAGCCAATGATGGTGTCGTGTGCGTCGCGCAATGCCGTAACTGAGACGATCGCCGGAAATCGACTGCCATCCTTGCGAATGTAGGTTAGTTCGTAGATATCTTCGATGCCGCGAGATGCCTTAAAGACCAGTGCGTCAAAGCCGGGGCAAATCGCGATGCCCAGTTCCAGGCTCAGTGCAAAGGCACGCGCAATCATTTCCTGCGGGTCTGAAATTGCTGCGGGCGTGATCTTATTGACCACGTCAACGGCCGCATAGCCCAGCATCCGTTCCGCACCGACGTTGAATATCTGAATGACGCCATTGGCGTCAGTGGCAATACTGGAAAAATTGACGCTATTGAAAACTGCATCTTGCAACGCCCCGGTTTTTAGCAGGCTTTGCTGATGGTTGAGCTTGATCTGAGACTCAATTTCAATGGACGCCGCAATGGTGGACACAAGTTCGTGCGGGTCTGCTGGTTGCATTGCAAACTTTCGATAAAGCGCGAATTGGTCTGGCAAATCCCGCGGCCATCGGTGCAAGTTGCATCTGTCATAGTTATACGCGCTTATTAGATAAACAAATAGCCAATCTGGAACTTCCTTGAATTCAGTGTGATTTGTTGCTATGCCATTGCCAAGTCCAACTCCCGCAGTGAAACAGAATCCTTACGCGATACTTGGTGAGTTTGCGAAGGTTTTAATGGAATGGACGTCCTCTTTCAAAGTCGCACGGACGCATAGACGCGCAAAAAGCCAGTGTTCATCGCGAGGACGAGTAGTGGCGTAATTGCCATGCAACTGCCGACGAGCCTCTTCCTTATGCGTTGCCGGATCATTCACAACTATGCCGCTCTTCGGACTGCCGAGTTATTGAATGGCGGCTTTCGCGAAATTTGGAGGCGGCTGGCCAGCGACAGGTAAACGGTCGACTGCGGCCGGTAGAAACACCAACGTCTAAGACTGCCTCCGCCGCGTTGCTGACGTAGACCGCAAGCCGCATTCGCGCTTGCAATACGCTCCCATGCGAATTTGTGCTCTCACGCGACCCAGCATGCGCGTGCGCCAAAGACCCGTGCAATACTTCGTCACAAGTTGTCGTATTTCGTAGCCGTTTGCATGTCACCGGCGCGATAGAGGGACGTGGCATGTCTCCCTATGTCAGCCTGCATTTAACTTGGATACACCGCAAATGAAAAAAACTTGACCACTATTCTCTCTGCCGCAGCGTTCGGACTGCTTTGTGCCAGCGGCGCCGGCGCCATGGACATCGAGGCGCGTGTACCTTTTGTCATCCTCTCAGGTTCGGTCACAGGCATAGAACTTCGTCAGCTGAAGGATGTGATCGACAACAATCCGGGAATCACCACCATCGTGTTGAAAAACTCCCGTGGTGGCGACGCTCGCACAGGTTACGCCGTGGGTCAATACATTCGTGAAAAAGGTTTGAGTACTGCCGTATCAGGCTTTTGCCGCTCGTCATGTTCCCGCATGTTCTTAGGCGGCAAAACCCGTAGTATTTCCAACGACCAGCCGATCGACAAAACATACGTCGCCTTTCATGGCAACTACGCCAATGACAGCAAGCTGATCAAAGCCAATATGCCAGCCCTCAAAGCCTGGCTGCTTAAATTCAGCGATGGTAAAGCCAACCCCAAACTGATCGACCAGTGGGTTAACCTGGAAAACCATAGCGGCTTTGCCTACTTTTATCACCCCGAAGCCACTATAGAAGCAGGTCCCCAACGAGTGCTGCTTTGCCAAGGCGGTGAAGACCCCAAAACCCGCCTGCAGCAGTGCGCCAAACCCGAACTCGGCGACGCGCTAGCCAACGGCATTTTGACGACGCTTGAGATCGTGAACATGAGACCGTCGGGCGAGCAAAACAAACTTTGAGGCGGTACAGCTATCAAGCATTAGAAGCGCCCGGGCTCGCATTTCGCGACAGGAACGAACGAAGCCCTCGAGTCAACAAGCCTTTCAACTCAAACCTGTAACCAAGAGATAAGGAAGACACCTCGAAAGAGGCGCTGAAGAACTGAATGATGATGGTTATATCTTGTCGATTTCGAGCCAAACTTCCCGGGCAAAGACGCGCTTTCAGTAGCGCCTCCAAACGGAATATCCGCAAAATTGACGCTAGCAATTCGTGAGCGCCACCATTTGCGAGCAGACTGGTCGCCGTTAGCGCGATACCGTGACGTCGCGTAACATCATGAAATTAACAGCTATTTTTCGACGTTGTTTGGCGGATTATGGGCGCGGATGGCTCACCGGAGTAACAAAGCTGTGGTTCAAGCCATTTGCCACCTCTTATCATATTGAATGAATGTCCATCCTGTCGTTTTCAATGTCCGTCGATACTTCAACATGCTCCGACTCAGACTCCTTACCAGTTCAGCACTGCTAATCCTGAGCGGTTGTGTTTCATCGCCTATGCTGGACAGGGCGAAGCCGGTTACGGCAGGTTTGCCAGCGTCGGTGGTAAATATGCTTGGCGCTGCCAATATCCCAGCCGACGCCGTCGGTGCGGTCGTCATACGCAGCGACGATGACGTGACCATCCTGGCGCACCGAGCAGACGCCAGCATGCAGCCAGCCTCTACGCTGAAGGTATTGACCTCTATCGTGGGTCTGGAGAAGTTAGGGCCCACATACCGGGGGCGGACGGAGCTGCGCTCGTCGGCCGAGGTTGTGAGCGGCGTATTGCAAGGCGATCTGGTGTTGCGTGGCGTGGGCGACCCGGATCTCGATTGGGAAGCCTTACAGCGCATGCTGCAGTCATTGCGCCACAAGGGAATTGCCGAAATCAATGGCGATCTGGTATTGGATCGGCAGTGGTTTCAGCCTGCGCGCCCGGATATAGGCGTGCCGCCATTCGATGAAACGCCTGAATTCCGATACAACGTGATTCCCGATGCGCTTTTGCTCAATACCAATTTGCTGCAACTGGATTTTGATTCCGGTGACCAGGTAACCACTAGCGGCATTCGCGTCGGCATGTCACCTGCATTGGATCGGGTCACGGTGGTATCGAACATGACGTTCGTTGATCGCGCCTGCAGCAAATGGGAGGACGGCTGGAAATTACCGACGGTTAGCCGTACCGATGACGGCGTCATTCTGATCACGTTGCAAGGTGAATTTCCAAAAAAATGCACCGCCTCCACCAGCATCAGCATTCTGGATCGCGCGGATTTCGCTGATCGCTTGTTCCGGGCGCTGTGGCGAAATGTTGGCGGGACGTTTAGCGGACAAGCGCGCGAAGCCACCGCGAACGATGCGCCTACCACCGGGCTGCGACTACTGGCACAGCACCAATCGCGAACCTTGGCCGAATTCACACGCGATATCAACAAGCGCAGTGACAACCCCATTACCCGGCTGCTTTTCCTGAGTCTCGGTGCGCTGTCCGCGAGCGATGCCAGCCTGCCGACCGCAGCGCGCGGCGACAGCGTGGTGCGGGCCTGGCTGAAGGAACGCAATATCGACGACACTGGCCTGGTGCTGGATAACGGCTCGGGGCTTTCACGCAGCGAGCGCATCCGTCCGGCGCAGCTGGCGGCGGTGTTGAAAGCGGCGCAGAACAGTACTTGGGCACCCGAATTCACGGCGAGCCTGCCTATCGTGGCCGTAGACGGCGGTATGCAAAGCCGCTTGCGCACTAGTCCAGCAGCCACGCGTTCACGCATCAAGACAGGTTCGTTGCGCGATGTCGCTGCGGTCGCCGGGTATGTTGAGAATGCGAAGAATCAACGCTTTGTGGTGGTGGCGATGATCAATCATCCGCTGGCAACCGGCGCGGTGGCGAGACCGATTCTGGATGCATTGCTCGATTGGGTGGCGCAGCAACCGGGCGCAGGTACGATGAAATAATTGTAGATTGCCAATTGGCGCGGCTTCGCGAGTCTTTTTGCTTGGAGCGGCACGCCGATGCTGGGGTTTCCCCTTGCGAGCGGCCGATTCCCTGTGAGAAAGCCGCCAACATCATTTGTCATTTCGAACCGCAGGTGAGAAATCTGCTGTTTCAGTCGCACGCAAACAGCAGATTTCTCACCCGATGAGACTGGGTTCGAAATGACAGTTGTTGTTGGCAACGGCTGATTTTGGCCCAGAGCGGTGTCGCTCAAAGCACGCGGACATACTCCGCCCGTACCTTGTCGCGGTCGCCGTGATCAAAATGCCACCATTCGCTACTAATGCCCTTGAAGCCGCCATGGGTCATCGCATCGCGCAGCAATTGGCGGTTGGCGATTTGGCTCTGAGTTAATGCGCCGTTGGCCAGCATGGTGGTTTCCAGCGCGGGATGTGAGCATTCGGTCAAATCATCGAACGGCGTGCCCAT
>JANMZU010000125.1:0-3390 GCA_031383585.1 Betaproteobacteria bacterium | reverse complement strand
GTTGCCCGGCTCCTCCTGCGCCCACACAACCGATTTGGCGTTTGGATAAAGCGCAATCTGCGCCCTGAACTCTTCGTGCGGGAATGGATAAAGCTGCTCGATGCGAAGTACGGCGATATCCTCAATTTCGCGCTTGGCGCGCTCGGCGACGATGTCGTAATAGACCTTACCGGAGCAGAAGACCAATCGTTTCACTTTTTTGGCATTGAGTTTTTCAGTTTCGCCAATGATGACTTCGAATTTGCCATTGGCCAGATCTTCCAGCGGCGACGTCGCCTCTTTCTTACGCAACAGCGATTTGGGCATCATCACGATGAGCGGCTTCCTCATCTTGCGGATCGCCTGGCGCCGGATCATGTGAAAAAGCTGAGCGGCATTAGAGGGAACAACCACCTGGATGTTGTGTTCGGCACAAAGCTGCAGGAATCGCTCCAGGCGCGCCGATGAATGCTCGGGGCCTTGCCCTTCGTAGCCGTGCGGCAGGAACAGGCTAAGACCGCACAAGCGCGCCCATTTGGTTTCACCACTGGCGATAAACTGGTCGATCACCACCTGCGCGCCGTTGACGAAATCGCCGAACTGCGCTTCCCAGATGACCAGCTCAAACGGTTGCGCGGTGGCGTAGCCGTATTCGAAACCAAGTACCGCTTCTTCCGACAGCAGTGAGTCGATCACGACAAAATTGGCCTGCTCCTGTTGAATATTCTGCAGTGGAACATAGATGCCGGAATCCCACTTTTCACGGTTCTGGTCGTGCAGCACCGCATGGCGATGGGCGAAGGTGCCACGACCACAATCCTGGCCGCTCATGCGCACCGGGTGACCGGTTGCGACCAGCGACGCGTAGGCAAGATTTTCTGCCATTCCCCAGTCCAGCGGCTGCTCGCCCCGACCCATCTTGCGGCGACCTTCGAGCAGTTTTTCAACCGACATGTGCAACTTGAAGTCGGAAGGAATCTGCGTGAGGCGCTCTGCATACTTCTTGAGAATCTCCATCGGCACCGTGGTGTCGGCGGGCGCACGCCAGCCCTGGCCGATATAAGGCGCCCAATCCACAGCTAACGGTGGCTTTATGCCGTAGAGAATCTTAGTGTTGGTACTCTTGCCGGCGTCGAGCCGAGCGCGAATATTGGTTACCAAGTCGTCACCATGACCGGCTGCGGTGGTGCCATCGGCCGCAAGGCGATCTGCATAGAGCTTTCGCGTACCGGGATGCTGGGCGATTTTCTTGTACATCAATGGCTGGGTGACGAACGGCTCGTCTTGCTCGTTGTGGCCAAGTTTCCGGAAGCAGACCATGTCGATGACGACGTCACGACCGAATTTCATGCGGTAGTCAAAAGCGATGCGACCGACCAGCAGCACCGACTCGGGATCATCGGCATTGACGTGAAACACAGGTGCTTCGATCATCTTGGCGATATCGGTGCAATACAGCGACGAGCGGGTGTCGCGCGTATCCGAGGTCGTAAAGCCAACCTGGTTGTTGACGACGATATGCACGGTACCGCCGGTTTTGAAACCGCGCGTTTGCGAAAGTGCCAGCGTTTCCATCACCACACCCTGACCGGCAAATGCGGCGTCGCCATGGATGAGCATGGGCAGCACTTCCTTGCCTTCGTGGTCATTGCGGCGATGCTGGCGGGCACGTACCGAGCCTTCTACCACCGGGTTGACGATTTCAAGGTGCGACGGATTGAAAGCCAAGGTGAGGTGCACCCCGCCGCCGTTGGTTTGGATATCGGACGAGAATCCCTGATGGTATTTCACGTCGCCGGAACCCACGTCATGCGCATGCTTTCCTTCGAATTCGGAGAACAGATCAGCCGGCAATTTTCCCAGACTGTTTACCAGTACATTGAGGCGGCCGCGGTGGGCCATGCCGAGCACGACTTCCTTCACGCCTTGCGCGCCCGCCACTTGGATGATGTCATCGAGCAGCGGGATCAAGGTTTCGCCACCCTCGAGTGAAAAACGCTTTTGCCCGACGTAGCGTGTATGCAGGTATTTTTCCAGCGTTTCGGCTGCCGTGAGGCGCTCCAGCAGAAACTGCTTTTCTTCCTTGTTCAGAGTCGGCTGGGACTGGATTGCTTCGAACTGCCCCTGTACCCAGCGTTTTTGCTCGGTAGAGCTGATGTACATGTATTCGACGCCAACGTAGCCGCAATAGGTCTTTTTGACGGCGGCGACAATATCCTTGAGCTTGGCCTTGTCGCTGCTACCGTTGATGCGACCCTGCCACGATCCGATGCCGAATTCGGCTTCCAGATCAGCCTCGGTCAAGCCGTAGAAGCTGAGTTCGAGCTCTGGCACAGGCATGCGCTCGCTACGCTTGAGCGGATCAAGAGAGGAATGACGCGATCCCAATACGCGATGTGCGCGAATAAACTGCAGCACACGAAGTGAGCGCTTATCATCACTGCCGACACCAGCGACATTGACGTAGGCGACGCGGCCGCCGCCTTGTTTGGCGCGTTCCGCAAATGCCTCAATGACGGGGGTATGTGCAACGTCTTTGACGGTGCTGCCAGCCACGTTGGGAAGTGCATCGAACTGCTTGCGCCAGGCTTCTGGCACCGCTGCCGGATCAGCAAGATATTGCTCGTAGAGTTCTTCAATGTAGGGCGCATTGGCGCCATTGAACAAGGAGGACAGCTGGAATTCTCGCATCATAGTGGGTGCCTCTGGAGTCTTTTCAGTTATGCTCGTCGGCGGTTAAGCCTGACTCGCCACACGGGTGTGTGATGTCAAACTCCCGCGTCCGCGGTGCTTTTAAACGGGAAATGCCGCGAAAAGCCCGCCGATGCCGGGTCTCTATTACTTTTTCACATCTCGCCGCTGCGAACCCACATACAACTGGCGCGGCCTGCCGATCTTGTATTCCGGATCAGCGATCATTTCATTGAGCTGTGCGATCCAGCCAACGGTGCGTGCCAGCGCGAATATCGCAGTGAACAGCGGAACCGGAATGCCGATGGCTTTTTGTACAATGCCGGAATAGAAGTCGACGTTTGGATAAAGCTTGCGGCTGACGAAGTATTCATCTTCCAATGCGATTTTCTCAAGCGCCATTGCCAGTTTGAACGTAGGGTCATCGTGCAGACCAAGTTCGTTAAGCACCTCGTGGCAGGTTTCACGCATCAATGTGGCGCGCGGATCGTGATTCTTGTAAACGCGGTGACCAAAACCCATCAGGCGCACGTTCGAATTTTTGTCCTTGACCTTGGTTATGAATTCGCCGATCTTGGCGATGCCACCGTCGCGCTGGATTTCGGCGAGCATGGCGAGGGCCGCCTCGTTTGCACCGCCATGCGCGGGGCCCCACAGGCAAGCAACACCAGCCGCGATGGCTGCAAACGGATTAGTACCTGAGGATGCGCACAGGCGAAC
>JANMZU010000121.1:0-2001 GCA_031383585.1 Betaproteobacteria bacterium | reverse complement strand
GAATATATCTCCACGTTTGGCAGACTGAATGAGCATTCTGTAGATGCGAACGACGGTTCTAACGTCAGAAAAATCTCTGACCACATTGAGGTTTCCCAATTCAATCGTCGCGGCACGTCGCCTGAAATGATCGACGATCTTTGGAAGCAGGAACTGCAGCGACTGACCGTGCCCGGTGTAATTGAATGGCCGAGCAATGATGATCGGCAGTTTATCCAGCCATAGTCGGGCCATGTACTCCATCGCCAACTTGCTCACGGCGTAGTCATTGGTTGGTGCCGGCGGCGTCGCTTCATCGATGGGGATGACATCCGCATTACCGTAGACATTTGCACTGCTCGCAAGCAGAACTGAACGGGGAACTCGCTCGCAGCGAGTCAACGCCTCCAGGAGATTGCGTGTGCCAAGAAGGTTGGTGGCGTACAGCGCCTCCACATCATCGTGCGCCGCAAAAGCGATGCCGGCCAGGTGAATGACCACATCGGGACATAACTGATTCACAGCTTCTATTGTTGACTTTCGATCAGTCAGGTCGCACTCAATAATCGTTGTTCCAGCGACTGTTGACGGCGCCTGACCAATGCCAACAACGGCAAATCCTGCTTGTTGCAGTTCTGGGACCAGATGTATGCCGGTAAACCCATTGACGCCTGTTACGAGAGCAATGGGCATCCTAGAAGGAAAAACCCGATTCGTTTCTTCTCAAGTCAGCCTCGACCATCATCTGACACAACTCTTCCAAAGTTGTCTTTGGCGCCCAGCCAAGCACTTTTTCTGCTTTGTCCGGATTGCCGATCAGCAATTCGACCTCGGCAGGTCGGAAGAACTTGGGATTGACACGAACCAGCGTCTTTCCGCTTCCGCGGTCGCTAGCAATCTCGTCCACGCCGTGTCCATGCCATGACAGGTCAAAGCCAGCAGCCTTCGCCGCCATCGAAACAAAATCGCGCACAGTCTCGGTGCGGTTCGTTGCGAGAACGAAGGTATCGGGTGTGTCGGTCTGCAGCATGCGCCACATGCCGTCAACATACTCCTTGGCGAAGCCCCAATCTCTCTTGGCGTCCATATTGCCGAGCTCCAACACGTCGAGCTTTCCGAGTTTGATCTTTGCAAAACTATCGGTAATCTTTCTGGTGACGAACTCTCTCCCGCGCAATGGAGACTCATGATTGAATAGGATGCCGCTAGCGGCAAAAATATCATATGACTCGCGATAGTTGATTGTCATCCAGTGTGCGTAGAGCTTTGCCACACCGTAGGGACTGCGCGGATAAAAGGCCGTATTCTCATCCTGCGGAATCGCTTGCACTTTGCCAAACATTTCCGATGTGCTGGCCTGGTAAAAGCGTATCTTCGAATTGACCAGCCTGATGCCCTCCAACAAATTCACTACACCGAGGCCGGTAATTTGGCCTGTCGTCACCGGTTGATCGAAGGACACGCCGACGAAGCTCTGCGCAGCCAGGTTGTAAATTTCGCAAGCATCTATCTTTTGCAGCAATCGTGTGGTCGCACCCAGATCGGTAAGGTCATATTCGACCAAATGGAGGTTGGGATGGTTGAGAACGCCAAGCTCTTCAATACGCCAGAAGTTGACCGAACTGGTGCGTCGATATGTACCGTAGACGATGTAACCCTTCTCAAGAAGGAGCTGTGTCAGGTAGGCGCCATCTTGCCCCGTAATGCCGGTTATTAGTGCTGTTCGCATAGTCGCTAGAGATTAAAATTAAAGGACCGCCGATGAGCACGGCGGATGGTCGATGCAGAGGTTAAACAATCTCGATTTCGGGAAATGGGAAAATAAACTTCCCACCCCCAGCCAGATACTCCTTCTCACGGCGCAGGATCCCATCCTTGAAATGCCATGGCAGGACCAGAAAATAGTCTGGCTTCATGGCTTTGGCATCTGCCTCGGAAACAATCGGAATATGGGTACCGGGCGTGACTTTGCCGAATTTTTCTTGGTTGACTTCTGCGATGGCAGGAATGTCCGCCGCCGTC
>JANMZU010000080.1:0-4063 GCA_031383585.1 Betaproteobacteria bacterium | reverse complement strand
GCGGCGGGTGCGTTGGCGGGCGATGCCAGGTCTACACGGCGGTGCCGGAGTCACCGACGGAGCTGGTCTGGGATATCGCTGCCGACCGGGCGGGCGCGCACAAGTCGCGCTTCAGTTTCCAGACCGCCGGTATTACGTGGTGGACCGATTACAACCTCACCCTTCGCGAAGGCGCTGGGGCAAACGCCTGCCGTCTTGATGTTGGGGCGTGGGTGACCATTGTGAATCAGACGGGCGCAACCTTTGCTGACGCGAAGTTGAAGCTGGTCGCAGGTGACGTGCAGCGCGCCCAACCCCGGGCACAATCGGCTCAGATGCGAATGGAGGCATCAGTGGCGATGTCGCCAAAGGTTGCGGGTTTCGAAGAAAAGTCATTCTTCGAATATCACCTTTACACCCTCGGACGCCCTACGACCCTGGCCAACAATTCCACCAAACAGCTCGAACTGTTTCCGACGGCGCTGGATGTGAAGTGCGAAAAGAGCCTCGTGTACTACGGTCAGGCGGGGCAGTATTTTGGCAATTACAGCGCCCCGATCAACGATCGTAACTTCGGCAATCAGTCGAACAAGAAGGTTGATGTCTTCCTGCGATTCGCCAATCGCGAGGAAAACAAACTGGGTGTACCGCTTCCTGCGGGCAAGATGCGCGTTGCCAAACTCGACAGCGCCGACCAGTCGCTTGAGTTCATCGGCGAAGACCTTATCGATCACACGCCCAGGAACGAAACGCTGCAGATCAAGCTGGGTAGCGCGTTCGACGTTGTCGGGGAACGGCGTCAGGTCGATTACCGGTCCGATGTCAATGCGAAATGGATTGAGGAAGACATCGAAATCAAGGTGCGCAACCAGAAAGATGAAGCGGTCACGGTGATCGTCAGGGAGAATCTTTATCGCTGGACGAATTGGTCAATCATCAAGAAAAATCAGGCATTTGAAAAGATGGATGCGCGTACGGTTCACTTTCCGCTCACCATTGCCAAGGAAAGCGAGGGTGTGGTGCGCTTTACGGTGAGATACAGCTGGTAGTGTGTGGGTAGTTTGCGGCGCCCGCTTTTGATCCGGCAATTACTTGGCAGTTGCCAATTTGGGCGACAGAGTGCTTCTGCGATGCTGGCTGGCTAAGGCACTAATGAAACTCACGCACACTGAAATCCAGATCGCCCAGCATCGCACTCTGATCAATCAGTTTGCCAGCAATCAGATGCACAACTTCTCCTTGCCGCTCAACTCGCCCGGCCACAAACAATAATTTGGCGTGCACCAGGGGGCTTCGCTGTCGGGCGGCGACATGCGACCAAACCACCACATTTACGTAGCCGGTCTCATCCTCAAGCGTGACAAAAACCGTACCCTTTGCAGTACCGGGACGCTGCCGACAGGTGACCAGTCCGATGGTGCGAATCAATTGTCCGGGACGGGCATTTTTTACCTCCTCGGCACTGCGTATGTGCAGCGCCGCGAGAGCGGGCCGCAACAGTGCCAGTGGATGGCGACGTAACGACACGCCGACGCTGCGAAAGTCGGCAAAGATATCATCGGCCTCGGTGGGCGGAATCAAGGTCGCCACGTCCGTGTCGGCTGGTGCCGTGAAAAGTCTGGTGTCACGCTCCAGTCCCAATGCCTCCCATAGCGCATCACGCCGGTGGCCAATCAGCGTATGGAAGGCATCAGCCGAGGCGAGCGCTTCGATTTCCGGCTGGGATAATCCGGCGCGGCGCTGTAGATCGGCGATGTCGATGAAAGTAGCCTGCGCGCGCGCGGCCACGAGTCGCCCTGCTGCTGCTGTGCCTAGCTGGCTTACCATCCTCAGACCCAGGCGTATTTGTGGATCTTCCTGCCCGGCCAATACACAGTCGAGGTCACTGATCATCACGTCCACCGGAAGTACTTTCACACCGTGCCGCTGCGCATCCTGCACCAACTGTGCCGGGGAATAAAATCCCAGTGGCTGCGAGTTAAGCAAGCCGCAGGTGAACGCGGCTGGGTGGTGACATTTCAACCAACACGAAACGTAGACCAGCAGCGCAAAACTGGCCGCATGCGACTCCGGAAAGCCGTATTCGCCGAAGCCCTGCATCTGCCTATATAAACTCTCGGCGAATTCCTCCGCATAGCCGCGCACGCGCATGCCATCGACCAGCTTGTCGCGAAATTTCTCGAGACCGCCTTTGCGCTTCCAGGCGGCCATGGCGCGACGCAACTTGTCGGCCTCACCAGCAGTGAAGCCGGCAGCGACCATCGCCAACCTCATCACCTGCTCCTGAAAAATCGGTACGCCGAGCGTGCGCTGCAATACTTCTTTCACCGCATCGCTGGGGTATTCATATTTTTCGCCGTTGCGCCGCCTCAGGTATGGATGCACCATGCCACCCTGTATCGGCCCCGGTCGCACGATGGCTACCTCAATGACCAGGTCGTAAAAACACGCTGGCTTCAGCCGCGGCAGCATGCTCATCTGCGCGCGCGATTCGATCTGGAATACGCCGACGGTATCGGCATGCTGGATCATTTGATAAGTGGCCGGGTCAGCCTGGGGAATATCCTGCATCACCATTGGTTTGCCGCGCCAGGCGCTGACAAGGTCAAGCGTTTTATGTATCGCCGTCAACATGCCCAGGGCCAGCACATCCACCTTCAGCAGCCCCAGCGCATCGAGGTCATCCTTGTCCCACTGGATGACGGTACGTTCCGGCATGGCCGCATTTTCGATCGGCACCAGTCGCGTCAACTTGTCGCGTGCAATGACAAATCCGCCGGAATGCTGCGACAGGTGACGCGGAAAACCGATCAGCGCCCCGGTCAACAGCATCAGCGTTTGCATGAGTGGTGCGTCGGGATCGAATCCCGCCTCGACAAGTCGCTCCGGCGCAATGGTGCGCCCGTCCCACCAGACAATTGATTTGGACAAGGCATCAACCTGCGAAAGCGTGAGCCCCAGCGCCTTGCCGACATCGCGTATCGCACTTTTGGGACGGTAGGTGGAGATGGCCGCGGTGAGCGCGGTGCGATCCCGTCCATATTTTTTGTAGATGTATTGCATCACCTCTTCTCGACGCTCGTGTTCGAAGTCGACATCGATATCCGGTGGCTCATTGCGCTCACGCGAAATGAAACGCTCGAACAGCACCTGGGCACAATCAGGATTCACTTCGGTAATGCCCAGGCAATAGCACACCGCAGAATTGGCGGCCGAGCCGCGCCCCTGGCACAGGATGTGCTTTTCATTGGCATATCTGACGATATCGAAGATCGTCAGAAAGTACGGCTCGTATTGCAGATCGGCGATGATGTCCAGTTCGTGCTCGACGAGGTTGCGTACCTTATCGGGCATGCCTTGCGGATAGCGCGTCTGGCTTTTTTCGTACGTTAGCCGTCGCAAGTAATTGGCGGGCGTTTCACCTTCAGGAACAACTTCACGCGGATATTCATAACGAAGTTCACCGAGCGAGAATGTGCAATAGGCCGAGATGACGAGCGTCTGCGCGATCATCGCTGCCGAATAACGGCGCGCCAGATGCTCAATCGGCTTAAGGTAGTTTTCCGCGTGGGCATTGAGATCGGTGCCCAATTCCGCGACCGGCTTCTTCAGACGCACAGCAGTCAGCACATCCTGCAATGGCTGATCTTCACGTCTGGCGAACAGGATGCGATCACATGCAGCCAGCGGCAGACCACAGTTACCAGCCAGCGCTTCGAGCGCATCACATTTGCCCTCATCATCGGGGCCGTAATCGAGGGCGGCGCCCAACCAGCAGGCAGCATGAAAATGTTTTTTGATGGCATCGCTATTGGCGTGGGCATCAACATGCTGCGGAGTCGGAACAATGATGGCGATGGTTTCGGCAAGTTCGGCAAGATCGGCTACGAATAATCGATATCCGCCTTTGGGTGCGCGTGAACGCGCCAGCGTGATGAGTTCGCAAAGATTGCCGTAGCCGTTGCGGCTTTTTGCCAGCACGATCAGGCGGTCAACGGCAGGAGCATCATGAATGACAAATTCGGCGCCGATGATCAGCCTGATTTTGTGTTCCTTCGCCTCCACATGTGCGCGCACCACGCCC
>JANMZU010000050.1:0-3606 GCA_031383585.1 Betaproteobacteria bacterium | reverse complement strand
AGGGCGTGACCTGTATGAGCATCCATCCTGGCTGGGTCAAAACCGACATGGGCGGCAGCGACGCCGACATCGATCCCGCTACCAGCATCACCGGTATGCGCAAGGTGATTGCCGCTGCAACACCTGAATCAAACGGGCGTTTTTTTGATTACACCGGACAGGAGCTGGCATGGTAACTACGCGAATCATCGTCGCATTATTCACAGCGCTATTACTGGTCTCTTGCAGCAAGAAAGAACCCGTCAAAACCGCTGAAGAGCAAAAGGCAGAGTTCGACAAAGCCGCGAAGACCACACGCGAGAATCCGGTATATGGCGACCAGGTCAAAGCTCTCGATAAAGCCAAAGCTGTTGTCGAAAAAGCCGAAAAGACGCAGGAAGAGAAACTTAGGGAAGGCTACTAACCTTGCGGTTCTGTGATGCATAAAGGAGCTGAGCCATGCTGATGAAAGCCACTAACGATTTCCTGACAGACGAACAGCGCATGATCCGCGACATGGCACGCGATTTTGCCCGCGAGCAACTCGCGCCCAATGCTGCGCAGTGGGAAAAAGACAGGTGGATTCCAGATGCCGTGGTCACGCAAATGGGCGAGCTTGGCTTACTTGGGATGGTCGTCCCGGAAGAATGGGGAGGCACGTTTTCCGACTACACCGCTTATGCGATGGCGATCGAAGAAATCGCTGCGGGAGATGCTTCGACCTCAACGCTGATGAGCGTGCACAATTCAGTCGGCTGCGGGCCAATCCTGGCCTGGGGCACCGATGTACAAAAGCGCGCTTATTTACCGGACTTGGCCGCCGGCAAAAAGATCGGTTGCTTTTGTCTCACTGAGCCGCAAGCAGGTTCGGAAGCGAACAATCTCAAGACCACCGCCAAACTGGTCGACGGTAAGTGGGTATTGAACGGCGCGAAACAGTTCATCACCAACGGCAAGCGTGCGCACGTGGCCATCGTGTTCGCTGTCACTGATCCCGAACTCGGCAAAAAAGGTTTGTCCGCATTCATCGTGCCTACCAGCACACCCGGCTTCAATGTGCAGCCCCCGGAAAAGAAACTGGGCATCCGCGCTTCCGACACCTGCGCCATTCTTTTTGATGATTGCGCGATCCCGGAGGACCACCTGCTTGGCCCGCGCGGCAAGGGCCTGGCCATTGCCCTTTCCAATCTTGAAGGCGGCCGCATCGGCATCGCTGCACAGGCGCTCGGCATCGCGCGCGCCGCGTTCGAAGCAGCTCTAGCCTACGCACAGGAACGCACGCAGTTCGGTAAAAAGATCAACGAACATCAAAGCATCGCCAACATGCTGGCGGATATGCATACACGCATCAACGCCGCTCGCCTGCTCATCCTGCACGCCGCGCGCATGCGCACGGAAGGATTGCCGTGTCTTTCCGAGGCCTCACAAGCCAAGCTCTACGCTTCAGAGTTAGCCGAATGGGTGTGCAGCAAGGCAATCCAGATCCACGGCGGCTATGGCTATCTTGAGGACTATCCCGTCGAGCGCTACTACCGCGATGCACGTATCACCCAGATTTATGAAGGCACCAGCGAAATTCAGCGCATGCTGATCGCGCGCAACCTTGCAGCTTGAGTTGACCTACCCCTGCCGAGAATAAGAACACTTCATGCCGACTATCAAATCCCGACTTGATACCTCCTCTCCTGCATTCGGAGCCAACGCAGAGCAAATGCGTGCGGTCGTTGCAGAGTTATATGCCCACACGGCGAAAGTCGCTGAAGGCGGCGGCAAAGATGCCAATGCCAAACACGTTGCACGCGGCAAGCTGTTGCCACGTGATAGGGTAAAGGCGCTTCTCGACCCAGGCTCGCCGTTCCTCGAATTTTCACCCCTTGCTGCATGGGGCATGTATGGCAAGGACGCAGGGAAGGATAGAAACCACCCCGGGGACGCGCCCGCTGCGGGCGTGATAACCGGCATTGGTCGCATCGAGGGACTAGAGTGTGTGATTGTCGCCAACGATGCCACCGTCAAGGGTGGCACCTATTACCCGATGACGGTGAAAAAGCACTTGCGCGCGCAGGAAGTCGCATTGCAAAACAATCTGCCTTGTGTTTATCTGGTTGACTCAGGCGGCGCCTTCTTACCTCTGCAGGATGAAGTTTTCCCCGACAAGGAACACTTCGGCCGCATCTTTTACAACCAGGCCAACCTGAGCGCGAAAGGCATCCCGCAGGTTGCGTGCGTGATGGGTTCCTGCACAGCGGGCGGCGCGTACGTGCCCGCGATGTGCGACGAATCGATCATCGTCAAAAATCAGGGTACGATTTTTCTGGGCGGCCCACCGCTGGTGAAAGCAGCCACGGGTGAAGTTGTCACCGCTGAGGAACTTGGCGGTGGAGATGTGCATAGCCGCACCTCCGGCGTCACCGACCATCTGGCAGAGAACGACAAGCACGCACTGGGCATCGCGCGCGAAATCGTGCGTCATTTGAATCGCAAGAAAGACATCCCCGTCGCTATGCAGCCGGTTGTCGAGCCGCGTTATGCAGCTGAGGAACTTTACGGCGTGATTCCCAAAGATACGCGCCACCCATTCGACATCCGCGAGGTAATCGCCCGGATTGTCGATAACTCGGACTTTCAGGAATTCAAGGCGCTGTACGGCACGACTCTGGTCTGCGGCTTCGCACATATCTGGGGATTCCCCGTCGGCATCATCGCCAACAACGGCATCCTCTTTTCCGAATCCGCACTCAAGGGCGCACATTTCATCGAGCTTTGCAATCAACGCGGTATCCCGCTCATCTTCCTGCAGAACATCACCGGCTTCATGGTCGGCAAGAAATATGAAACCGGCGGCATCGCCAAAGATGGCGCGAAGATGGTCACCGCCGTCTCGTGCGCCAAGGTACCGAAATTCACCGTGGTCATCGGCGGCAGTTTTGGCGCCGGCAATTACGGCATGTGCGGCCGTGCATTCAATCCGCGCTTCCTGTGGATGTGGCCGAACGCGCGCATCTCGGTGATGGGCGGTGAACAGGCGGCGTCGGTATTGGCGACTGTCAAACGGGACGGCATCGAATTGAAGGGTGGCAACTGGACCGCTGAGGAAGAGGAAGCTTTCAAGTCGCCGATTCGCAAGCAATATGAAGATCAGGGCAATCCGTACTACGCCACCGCACGCCTGTGGGATGACGGTGTGATCGATCCGAAAGATACGCGCATGGTATTGGGGCTGGGGCTGTCGGCCGCGATGAATGCGCCGATGGAGAAGACGGAATATGGCGTGTTTCGGATGTAACTTGAAAATGCCTCTATTTGAACACCGCCAATCCCCCTCAGTCCCCGTTTTTCAAAGGGGGAAATCTTGATGAGTCACGTCCTTCTCGAAATCGATGGCCCCGTAGGCATTGTTACCCTCAACAATCCTGATAAGCACAACGCGTTCGACGATGTGTTAATCACAGATTTGACTGCCGCATTGCGCGCTCTTGATACGAATGAAGGCGTACGGTTAGTAATCCTCTCCGCCATCGGCAAATCCTTTTCAGCCGGCGCAGACCTCAACTGGATGAGGCGCATGGCGACATATTCGGAGGAAGAAAACTTCCGCGATGCGATGGCATTGGGCGAACTGATGCG
>JANMZU010000039.1:0-1581 GCA_031383585.1 Betaproteobacteria bacterium | reverse complement strand
GGCGCGAAAGGCGGTTAGCTGCGTCACCAGCCGTTTGCCGCGCTGCCATGGCGGTTTCGTCTGCGCTGCGATAGGGGGCTGTGAGTTTGTCGAAGGCCGCATCTTGTTTGCGCAACTCTTCGATGGCCATACCCAAAAGTTCATCAGCATGGCTGTTGCCCGCCGGGCTGTGATACGCATCCAGCAACCCTGCGATGGCCGCATCCCAACTTGGGATTCCTGCGCTCAAAGCGACGCGCGCCGCCACGAGATTGGCTTCAGCAATTTTGAGTTTATCCTGATTTTCTTTTTGCGCTGTGCGCAGGTCGCGCGTCATGGCGTGCCGGCTGGCGGCGCGCTCAAACAGCGTAAAATCGCAGGCACGATCTTTTGGTGGCCAAGCTGAGGGATCAACCGTATCGGCCAGCGCGCCAATGCTCATCATCGCGGCGTGCTCCACGGCGGTGATTTTGACGCAGTCACCTTGCTCGCAAGCCAGCAGATCGGTTGCAGACGGCACGACTTCGGCGCGCTTCGCACGATCTGCCGCGCTGACAAGCGCTTGGCCCTGCTCGCGCAATCTTGCGGCGGCCTCATTCAGCGCCTGTCGTGCTCCCTTCAGGACCCGCTCAGTTTCAATACGCGCAATCAACTGTGGCCGTTCGGCAGCCACAGCTTGGTCATAGGACTTCTTGGTCGCAGCCAGCGCGCTGACGGCGCGGTCAAGTTGCGCTTCTGCATTCTCAGCGCGAGCCTTGGCGACATTGGTGATCGCCGCGTCAAGCGTGCGATAGACGGTAACGACATTGGCTCGCGAGCGTTCAGCAGACTCTGAGGCCAACTTTAACTGTGCATCTGCTTTGGCAACCGCAGCTTGAAGCGTTGCAATGGGCGGCGAGCATGCAGCCTCTTGAGCCTGCGCTGGGCTCGTGCTTATGAAAACGACAAAGCCAAGGGCCTGCAAAAATTTAGTTCGCCGCATGTCCGTGCGCTTTCAGGAACGCTTCGGTTCTCAGAATGGCGTTGTCGCGAATATTTTTGAAAAACAAATCCATGTCGTGGAAATGCAGACTTTGCCCCGGCAGAACAAGCAATTTGAAATCATCCGAGGTTGGGATGTCGACGTAGAGCATGCCGTTCTCGCAGGTTGCGCCGATGATGCCGGGTTTGAGCGCAGGTAACGGGCCTGACGCCGCGACGCCGGGCAATGAGCCGCGATTGGCACTGGCAGGCGCGTCGGGCTGGGATAAATCAAACGTCAGCGGATTGATGCATAAGGTTTCAGAGCCCTCACGCGTTTTGAAGCGGGCTTCATATTTCGCGGCATTGCGCTCGGCACCCGCGGTACCCGCGCCACCACGCCCGAACGTATTCCAACTCACCACGCAGCCGGTATCGTCGGGTTTCGCGCAAGGGGTAATGGTTTTGTACTGCCGACCAAAGACGCCGACGGGAAAGCCAATTCCGATTCCATAAGCCGCCACCATTTGTGGGCGGATGGGCGAAGCGTCGATCATGTCTTCCAACATGCGCTGGATATAGAACGTACCTTGGCTATGCCCTACCAGAATGAAGGGGCGTCCATCGTTGTAGTGATCAAGA
>JANMZU010000035.1:0-3526 GCA_031383585.1 Betaproteobacteria bacterium | reverse complement strand
CGCCGCGGCATCGAGCGCAACGAATTTTTCCTGCGCTTTCAGCCGCAAGTCGATGTACTTAGCAATCGCATCGTTGGCGTTGAAGCACTGGTGCGCTGGAATGATCCGCAGCACGGCGAGATTTTCCCCAAAGATTTTATTTCCATCGCCGAAGAACTGGGCCTGATCGTTCCTTTGGGCGAATGGGTGTTTCGCACTGCTTGTCAGCAGATCAAGGCTTGGGATCAGGAGGGCTATCGCGATATCTCTGTATCGGTGAATCTGTCGCCAAGACAGTTCGTCTCACGCAAGCTTCTGCCGTCGATGAAACTGGCCTTAATGGAAACCGGCATTGACCCATCGCGCGTCGACCTTGAGATTACTGAATCCATGGCTATGCGCAATCTGGAGCAATCCATTGAAATTCTGGCGGAGCTGCGTCGCATGGGTGCAACAATTTCCGTAGATGATTTTGGCGTAGGCTACTCTTCGCTCGGTCAGTTGCGCCGACTGCCAGCGCAGACGCTCAAGATCGACGCCAGCTTCATCTCGCAAATCCCCGACGATGCAAATAGTTGCTCAATTACCGAAGCGATCATCGCGATGGCGAAACGGCTGCGTTTGCGGACGGTGGCCGAAGGTGTAGAGACCACAGCCCAGTTGGACTTCTTGCGCGCCAATGGATGCGACGCATATCAGGGCTATTTGTTTGCGAAGCCGCTTACGGCGGTTGAGATAACATCGATGTTTAAGGCGCAAAGGGTAGCTGCTGCTTAGCAAGACGCATTCAGCAACGCTGCGGTTGGTAGGCGCTATGCGCGCGCGATAGGTGGATTTTTTGCGAAATAGCGTCTGATTCCGTCAGCAATCGCGCCCGCCATTTTGTTTTGATAGCCGGCGTCCCTCAGCTTCGCTTCTTCGGCGGGATTGGAGATGAATGCCGTCTCCACCAGGATTGACGGAATGTCGGGGGCCTTGAGAACGGCAAATCCGGCCTGCTCGACACTGGTTTTGTGGAGCCGGTTGAATTCCCCAAGTTCTGTCAATACAAGTTTGCCCAGCTTCAGGCTATCGTTGATCTGCGCAGTCTGTGAGAGATCCAGCAACGTGCGGGCGAGAAACCCATCTTTGGTATTCAGATTGACGCCACCGATCAGATCGGCTTCGTTTTCTCGATTTGCCAACCACTTGGCCGCTGTTGAAGTTGCGCCGCGTTCGGACAAAGCAAACACCGATGAGCCATTCGCCTGCGGATGGATGAACGCGTCTGCATGCAGACTGACAAACAGGTCTGCGCGCAGGCGGCGGGCGCGCTGCACGCGTTGCTCAAGCGGCACAAAAAAATCGGCGTCGCGAGTGAGCGCGATGCGAAAATTGGATTCGTCGTGCAGCTTTCCCCTCAGCATTTTCGCGATCACCAGCACAATATCTTTTTCGCGTGTTCCGCGGCTTCCAATTGCGCCCGGATCTTCGCCGCCATGACCCGGATCGAGAACGACAATAATCGGTCGCGGTTGTTTGCGTCCACTCACAATGGCGGGCGCCTTGTTCTGCTTTGTCAATATTTCGATACTCGAGTCGCCCGCGACAATGGGCATTCCCTCCTTCGCGGGCGCCGTCGAGTCCGCCGATTTATTATTGATTTGTGGCGGTAGGTCAGAGCCGTCTTTGCGCGGCTTAGAGGCAGAAACTATTGGATTGATTGCCGGCGCAGATTCGAGTGCGCCGGTATTGCTGTTGTTTTCAGACGCGCTATTCTTCCCGAAATCAGCAACATCGCTGTTTAGCAAGGCAAGCATCGGGTCATTTGGCTTGGCTGGATAGATGTCCAGCATAAGCCGGTGAGCGAATTCACCGGCCGGCGGCACCGCGAATACCTGAGGCTTCACCTCGGCACGCAGATCCAGCACAACACGAATGATGTTTGCCCGGTTGACGCCGACACGCGCCGACAGAATATAGGGATCATTTGCGCCGATTTTGGCAGCCAGCCCTTTAAGCGCCGGCCCGAGTTCGACGTTTTCGATATCGATGACCAGCCGCTCTGGATCTTTGACAAAAAAGTGCTGGACCTTTAGGGCCTTTGGCGACTCGAAAGTGACGCGTGTGTACTCGTTGGCCGGCCAGACCCGTGCAGAGGAAACTTTGGTGGCTGCGGATACATCCAGCGCCAATAGCGGCGATATCATCAACGGCATCGCCAGAAGCGCCCTGCGCAGCGGGTTTGGCGCTGCGCCGCGCTCAATGGCTATGTTGAGGATTTGTCCATCGGCTCCGGAAGCAGGGACTTCATGATGGACAGCGTTTGCCTGCCTTTGGCCGACGAGGCCGCGATGCTCACCTGTCTGGTATCCATTGCGGTCGACAAAAGCGCGATTCGCAGGTCCGGCGGCGGCAACAATTCCCCGGCCTTCTCCGGCCACTCCACCAGACAAATATTCGTCTCGTTGAAGAGATCGCGAAATCCGGCTTCTTGCCATTCCTGAGGTTCGCCGAAGCGATAAAAATCAAAGTGATACAAGTTTAACCTAGAAATTACGTAAACTTCAACCAGCGTGTAGGTCGGGCTCTTTACGCGCCCGGAATAGCCCATGCCGCGGAGGATTCCACGCGACAGCGTCGTCTTGCCGGCTCCAAGCTCACCAGATAGGTAGATCAGTGCGCCGTCGGCGGACTTAAGCAGAGCGTCAGAGATCACCTTCCCCAAGGCGAGGGTCGCCATCTCATCGGCAAGCGCCAGATGCAACTCATCGCAATTATTCAAAAATGAATCGCTCAAGCTAAACTCAACTCATGACATCGACCAATCTCGACTTCTCGCAACTTGCCGCTGACATAAAACGCTGGGGCCGCGAACTGGGATTCCAGGAACTCGGCATCAGCGATACGGACCTGTCCCGAGAGGAAATGTTTCTTCAGCAGTGGCTGGATTCTGGATATCAAGGTGACATGGATTATATGGCCCGGCACGGGACCGCGCGAACCCGGCCCGATGAGCTGGTGCCGGGCACTGTGAGAGTAATTTCGGTAAGGCTCAACTACTTGCCGGTCGCGGCACGCGACAGTTGGGAAACCCTTGATGATCCAGATGCCGCGTTCATCTCCCGTTACGCTCTGGGTCGCGATTATCACAAAGTCATGCGCGCCAAGCTGCAGGCACTGGCGACCAACGTGGAGCAGCGGATCGGGAAGTTCGCCTACCGCGTCTTTACCGATTCCGCCCCGGTGATGGAGGTCTCGCTTGCTCGCAAGGCTGGTCTTGGATGGCGTGGCAAACACACATTGCTGCTCACTCGCGAGACGGGATCGTGGTTCTTTCTCGGCGAGCTCTATACAGACTTGCCGCTGCCCGTCGATGCCCCTGTCACCGAGCATTGCGGAACTTGTATGAAATGCATCGACATCTGCCCGACGCGTGCCATCCTTGCGCCCTACACGCTGGACGCCAGGCGCTGCATTTCGTACCTCACCATCGAACACAGTGGCTCAATTCCGGTTGAACTTCGTTCGCTGATGGGCAATCGTATTTACGGCTGCGACGATTGTC
>JANMZU010000957.1:0-2945 GCA_031383585.1 Betaproteobacteria bacterium | reverse complement strand
ATGGACTGGATGCGCGCGCTTTCGGACGTCAGCGCAGGCGATACGATCGCCGAGGTGCATGCACGCACCGAGGCGAGCGCGGATATGGCCGTGCAGGAATTTGCCGAAGCGATTACGATTTCGGATTCGGCGCCAACGCATTCACCATTGGTACAGATTCTGGCGCACGAATAGTCCCGTCACCGCCGAGCGCAACACAAGCGAAGGAGCCTTTGAATCCGTATTCGAGAACGTGCGTCACGCCGCCCGCGACAGCTGTAAGTGCATCTTTGCCGAACGGGATAAACAATACAAACGCGCCGATAGCCATCTGCACTGCCAGTGCAGCCGACACAGTGCGCCAGCGAATATGCTTGCGGTCCATCGATAGCAACACACCAATACCCAGCAACAACGCAATGCCAATGAAACTCCGGACTACATCAGTCATGATCGCTCCCCTGTTTTCGTTTGCCGAATGTTACAGGAGCCGCTTAGCTGGGAAAAAAATATGGAACTCCAATATTGGCGCGGTCTTTGACGCACTATTGGCTTGGAAGCCTCGTGGATACTGGGGTTTTGCATTCAATGCGTCAGCGGTCAAACATTCAAAATAGTAGAATTTCGTCGGGCTTCGTACTGGCCTGGACTTTTCAGGAGAACTCATGTTTGACCACGTCAAATTCGGCGTTAGTGACTATGTATCGAGCAAAGCGTTTTTCCTCAAGTCCCTCGAACCGCTCGGCGTAACTGCCGTCACGGAATGGCCGCCGAACGGTATAGAGCTTAGCCAGCCAAAGGGTATGGTTTCATTGTGCCTGTTCAAGACCGAGGAGAAACCGGCGCATCTTCACCTGGCGTTCGCCGCGGCGACGCGCCGGCAAGTCGACGCTTTCTATCGTGCAGCACTGGAGGCCGGTGGCAAAGACAATGGCGCGCCTGGTCTGCGTCCGCGCTACCACGCGAACTACTATGCAGCTTTCGTCATTGGTCCAGACGGGCATAACATTGAAGCGGTTTGCCACGAACCCGATGAGGAGTAGACGACAGACTTGCATCTGTGGCCCCGCCTCAAACCGTGCACGCAGTTTGCACACGAGCGGCTTTCCGATGTCTTCACACCAAGGCAAGGACAACTTCCCGACTTCCGCATTTGAAGCAACTGACCATTTGATGCGCACCCAGGGCAATTTTGGTCAATTCAAACGCAGAGACTCAAATCGCATGTCAAATTGATAACTGCAAGAAGCAGTGTGGCTCTGACCCCGCAGGTCTCCTTGACGACACGCTGACCGAAATTGCCGACCCGATTGATGCTTGATGTATGATGCGAAACATCAACATTTCCAGGAGAGTGCGATGCGAACTACTTTGGCCATAGATGATGATGTTCTGGCCGCAGCCAAGCACTTGGCCGAGCGAGAGCGTAAAAGTATCGGGGAAGTGGTCTCCAACTTGGCGCGGCAAGGTCTGACGAAGGGAATTGGTACAACGCCTCCTGTCCGAAACGGTGTGCCATTACTGCCGACGCGAAAGGACAGGTCTCCAGTCAGTCTCGAGCTGGTCAACCGGCTCCGTGACGAACAGCCGTGACGACATACCTGCTGGATGTCAATGTCTTGATCGCGCTCATCGACCCAGCGCATTTACAGCACGATCAGGCTCATGAGTGGTTTGCACGCGTTGGTAAAAAGGGCTTCGCTACGTGCCCCATCACTGAGAATGGTCTCCTGAGGATTGTCGGGCATCCGAAGTACCCCAACTCTCCCGGTCCGCCAAGTTCCGTAGCGCAGTCACTTGCGGCCATGCGAGCGTTACCAGAACATCATTTTTGGACAGACAAGATCAGCATCGCCGACGATGCCCACGTTGATACGGCACGCCTATCGAGTCACTCCAGGGTCACGGACACCTATTTGCTCGCGCTCGCGAAGGCGAACGGCGGGCGACTTGCAAGCATGGACCACAGGTTGGCAGTTGATGCCGTGCATGGCGGAGCCGAGGCGTTGGAACTCATTTGAGCCAATGTTGGGATCGTTTGCTTCGATGGCATGTACGGTTTCAGCCAATTTCCATCTGAAGAGCGCATGGACTTTGGGGTTTGAGAAAATAGTTGTCCGGCCCCGACGATGCTTATCCAAGCCAGCCATAGCCGCAAGCTAGCAGTACCGTCGAAATCGGCAACGCAATCAGAAATGGCGACTTCGGAAGCGCGGCGATGCCGATCAGCGACGTTACAGTTGCGTAAGTTCCAATGATCCTGAGCAGCGCAAGGTCACCAACCGCTACCGCATGTACTGCAGCGTGCCCAGCCAACATCAGTACCGGCCCAAAAATAAAGAACCAGAATGCCGTCCGCCTGATCTCGGGTGTCTTGAATTGCCCGATGAATCCTGCGGCTAACGCATCAAACAACGGTGTCTTGAACTTGACGAGGGCAAACGCGATGTGCGCGATGCCGAGAGCAAACAAAAGCCAGGCGAAAATATTTGCCATGCGTGTGCACCTTCACGTAAATGGGAAAAGAACAACACCAGCAGTCGCAGCGAACCGCTATGCCTTGGCTGCCAGAATGACTACATTCTTCGCGAGCGTCTTGAAACGCCCACCGTCCGCTTGCACCACCGTGATGGAAACGTTGCCAGTATCGCCTGTCTTGATGTCCCTGACGACACCTGACTTGCCTGCATGTACGCCACCGACGACGTTGCACTGTGCGCCGTCAACGACCTTGCCTGCGGGTTTGGCGCTCACTCTATTTCTCCTTTGTTTGCCTCACTACCGTTCGTCCCGAGTCTGCCGAAGAATTCACTTTGCGGTTTCCATGAGTTGAAACGACCAGTCGCGCGCATCAATATGCTCTTACAGCAAGCAAGTTGACCATCAGGCGGGATAAATGGACGCACATATCGTAAACCTGTGCAGGCGACAAAGCATCTCATCACTGACCATTTCTTCCACGCCCG
>JANMZU010000927.1:0-7757 GCA_031383585.1 Betaproteobacteria bacterium | reverse complement strand
GTTGGCGCCACTTCAAATTTCCTTCGTTGAAGCCGGCATTGATATTGCGCGCCAACCCGGGTAGCGACATGACGGATTGCGTACCCTCAACGTTCTGCATATACCAGTCGAACTTCTCGATAGTCGACATGATGTCGTAATTGGTACAGGCGCCCTGAACGCCTTTGGTCTGCGCCACCACACCCAGCGTGTTGACGCCGACTGCGAACTTCGACACGATCTTGTCGTTGTCCATGTTGTAGCGGGAGTCGGCGCGCAGTTCCGGTACGCCGGAGCCGTAGTCACCGACCTTCAAGTCATGCGCCTTCCATAAGCCTAGTCCCAAGACGACCGCCGAAATGCCTACAATGACCGCCGCGCGCTTTTTCTCCACACAGGCAGAAGCGAGGTGCCAAATTTTTTCGACGCGATGTTCCTGTGTGGCCTCCTTGCCGAGGGCAGTCTTGGACATGCTCAGGTAGGAGAGCAAAATCGGCAGCAACATCTTGTTGGTGACAATCATCCACGCCACACCAAGAGAGGCGGTAATGCCAAGCTCGCGAACAATGTCGATCGGGATCAGCATGATGACGGCGAAGCCCAGCACGTTGGTGACCAGCGCAAGGGTGCCGGGAATGAAAATGGTCGCGAAAGAATGCTTGGCTGCGGTAAGGCTATCCGCGCCGCCAATGACCTCACGCTCCCACGATTTGGTCATTTGCACGGCATGCGAAACACCGATCGAAAATATCAGGAATGGCACCAGAATTGATAGCGGATCGATGCCGAAGCCGATAATGGGCAAAGTTCCCAGCAGCCACAGCACCGGCATCATTGCCACGACCAACGAGACCAGGGTCAGTTTCAGATCTTTGACGAACCACAGCATCAGGACAGCAGTGATGATAAAGGCCACCAGGAAAAACATGATGACGCCGCGCGCACCATTGGAAATGTCGCCGACCGCCTTGGCAAAACCGATGACGTGAACGGTGTGGTTTGGTCCCTCATATTTTTCGCGCAATTTATCGAGTTTCTCGGAGAACTCAAAGTAGTTGAGTTTCTCGACGCGGCCGCCGTCCTTGGGAATCGATTCAAACAAGCCCGCGATCACCAGCGCACCGGTAAAGTCGGTCGCAACCGTGCGGCCGATTTCGTTGGATTTCTGTACGTTACCGCGCACAATGACCAAATCTTCTGGGGTGCCCTGGAACGTAGCCGGAATGACGTTGCCGCCGGCGAAGCCCTCTTCAACGACTTCGATGAAACGGGTGTTTGGCGTAAATAGCGACCGCACGCTGGGTTTGTCGACGCCTTCGAGCACAAGGATGTCATTGGTCAGGTCTTTGAGTTTGGCCAAAAACTCCTTGTTGTAGATGTCCCCCTGTTTTTGTACCAACGCGACGGCGACGCGGTTAGCGCCACCGAATACCGTTTCATACTCCTTGTAGACCTTCATGTAGGGATGCTTGAGCGGCACCATCTTGTTGAAGCCAGCGTCGACTTTCAACTGGCTCGCCGAGATGGCAAAGCCTGCTGTCAGAACTGCGAAAACAATGAGCCACATCTTGCGGTTGTTGAAGATGACAGCTGAGAATTTTTCGATGAGATTATGTAATTTCATGGTGCGCTCAATTGGTGAGGCTGCGGATGAGGTTCAGGGGCGGCTTACAGTTTGGCCGGAGCCGCAGGCGGTGCGGCTGCAGGGGATGCTGGTTGGTTCGCAGCAGCGGCAGCAAGCAATACTTCCCGCACGCCCGCTTCGCCAATCAACAGCACCGCGCTAGGGGCGCCCAACAGCGGAGCAGACAACGCCTTGGTGAAACCGGTAGCAATTGGTGAGAAAGACTCACCGTTGTCGCGAGAAATCAAAGCCGTACCTGACAACCCCGCCAACACGATTGCGCCATCCGGCAAGCGGGTCGACCCCATTAGTGTGGCGACCGATTTGTTTTCCACCGGCTTCCAGTTCGTCAGTTGTGCATCGGTACTGCGGAATATTTTGCCGCGCAAACCGTAGATGATGACGGCGCCGTTTTGCGTCTGAATAGCGCCGAAGAAAGAGCCTTTGTACGGGGACTCGATCTTCACCCAATTAGTACCACCGTCATCCGACTTGGCCAGCATGCCGGCTTCACCGGCGATAAACAGCTTTTTGTCGCCCAAATTGATAATCGAGTTCAGGTGCTTGTCATCGTCGCCACCCTTGCCGGTATCCGCTTCTGCCGACTGCCCGCCGCCCACGCTTTCATATTTTCCTTTTTTGGGGGCTGTGGAAGCAGCAGCTGCTTTAGCTGTAGCCTTCGCGGGCTCAAGCAGCTTGCGCGAGCTCCAGGTTTTGCCGCCATCGGTGGTGGCGTAAAACGCGCCATAAGCGCCCACAGCGAAACCGGTATTGGCATCCACAAAAGTCACGTCCATCAATGGCTTTTGTTCGTCGGCGGCCGCAAACGCCTTGGTCCAGGATTCACCTTGATCGCTTGTCGTAAGGATGATGCTGTCGTGCCCGACCGCCCATCCGATCTTGGCATCAAGAAAAAATACCGCTGTCAGCAGCGGTGTGCCCGACGGTGTCTTGGCGCGGCGCCATGATTCCCCGTTGCTGTCGGAGTACACGATGTAGCCTCGGTCGCCAACAGCCACCACGCGATTGCCAATGCGCGTCGCATCTGTCAGCAGCAAGCGAGACATGGTTTGCTTGGTCAGTGGCCCTGACTCAGGCATTACCGCCTCGTTGATTTGCGCATGGGTCTCGAAAGACATGGCAGCAACGGCCAACAGACTGCCAACGACGGTGTTTACCAATATAGATTTTGTCATGTGTTGCGGCCTCGACGAGCGAAAAAACGTTGAAGAACAGTCAACAAGTCTAGTCACCATACATACGCGACACGATGTACATGGATGATGACTAAGTATCGTAAATGCGTCTGCAGAAAAAATTCGGGGACAAACTTATTGTCCCCGAATTCTTACAGCCTGACAGAGCCTATTGCATCACCAGGGCGATTAACGCGTGCCCAGATTGCGCAGGTTTTGTGGCGTGTAATCGGCGGGCGTGCGCTTGATCGGGTCGTAGATAACCTTTTCTTCTGAACGCAGGCCCATTGCGATGTAGCGGCGCGACTGCAGGTCATGGTGTACCTCTACCGTGCCGAACCACATTGGGACGTCATACCAGGTCTCGCTGTGCTGCTCAGAAAAACGCCACAATGCGCCACGGCCGTCATACTTGTCGACGGCAACTACGTTCCAGCTGTCTTCGTCGATGTAAAAGGTGCGACGCGAATAAATATGCGACGTTCCCGGTTTCAGCGTTGCGTCTACTACCCACACGCGGTGCAACTCGTAACGAGCCAGGTCCTGGTTCATGTGACCGGCGCGGAGCTGATCGGTGTACTTGAGTTTTGGATCTGAGAGGCGATAAGAATTGTAAGGGATGTACATTTCCTTCTTGCCAACCAGCTTCCACTCGTAACGATCCGTCGCGCCGTTAAACATGCCGAAGTCGTCGTTGGTACGCAATCCGTCTGCTGCTGTACCCGGATTGTCATATGCAACGTTTGGCGCCAGGCGCACGCGACGCTGACCTGGGTTGTAGGTCCATGCCGAACGTGGCTCTTTTGCCTGATCAACGGTTTCATGTACCAGCAAAATTTGCCCGGCCAAGCGTGCTGGCGCGGTCGTCACCTGCAAATAATTTAGAACCTTGTTGGGCTCGCGCTGTGCTGGTGTTTTGGAAAGATTGCCATACGAAAGGTCATATTCGTACTCGAACTTCACGATCGCGAAATCACCCGTTGCCGTTACCGCAGCTTGCGCCCAGTGTTGCGCAAAGGTGTCACCTTTGTAGTGCAAAATCATGTTCCAGATGGCTTCGTTACCGTTCTTCGGTATCGGGAAAGGGGTGCCACCGGTACAACCGACCACACCGTTGCCGCCTGCTGCCAGCTTCGCTTTGGCCGCGCATTCCTTGGTTTCTTTATAGTGCCCCTCTGGATATGAGGCAGTTCTGCGGGTGGTGAATACGTTCAATTTGTATGTCGGATACTGTTTCAGCATCGCCAATTGACCCGGCGAGAGATTATCCTTGTACTTGTCAGCAGTTGCCGCAGTGATTGTAAACAGTGGCTTATCGTTCGGAAACGGATCCGGATAAGTGCCGCCCTTCTTGAAATTTACACCATCGGGGATTTTTGTGATTCCGCCGTCCCAAGCTGGGATAGTGCCTGCTGCGTTAGCACCTTTTTCGGCACCCATTGGGGTCAGTGTGGTGCCGAGTTTTGCCAGGTCACCAGCCGCAAGCTGAGCATATGCACCAACCGAAATGGTCAGCGCGCCCAACGTGGCCGATGCCAACATCGTCAATCGTTTCACGTTCATGTTTCCTCCAGAAAGTTATCGTTATCGTATTACTTTACAAAAATCTTTATTTCAATCGCCAGTCAGGAATCTTCAAGTTGAGTTCTGGCGATGAAGGCGGCTGGCCCGCCAGGCAAGATTAATTACCCGGCGGACAGGCCAAACATCTGGTCTAGAAGGAGTAAGACATCGAGAATGAGTAGAAGTCACGATCCCGGATCGGATTCGCATTCGAGCAGAAGCTTGCACCTTGACCGGCTCTTCCCAGCGCCGGGATGCCGGTGATCTGTGGTGAGAGTGAGGTTTGTCCGGCGTTGGTAACCTGGTCAGTACCGCAATAAACGCGTCCGCCAAAGAACATGTTGTAGGAAACGTCAAAGTTGAGACGCTTCTTGATTTCCAGGCCGGCACCAAAGGACAGTGATTTCACACCCTCGTTAAAAGTCTGCGAAACACCCTTCACGTCATGGAAAAATGCGATGCGTGGCGTCAAATTACCTGTAAACAACGCGTTCGGATATTGGAGCGATCCGACCAGGCGGTAGCCCCATGAGTTTTCGGTAACGTAGCCGCCACCGACTTGTGGCTGCGAAGAGCCTGCCTGACCTGCGACTGCGCCCTCTTGCGTCGCCGGCAGGTTAGTTGCCGGACCGGCGAATTTCAAGGTATTTCCCAAGCCGTTGTACTTGGTAAAGCCGATTTCACTGACGACGGCAGCCACATCCGCACCAAATACGTTCGGGAAAGTCTTGGTACCGGTCATCTGCGCCTGAGTCATCTTGACAGAGCGCCAGCCTGAGATAAACGTACCGTTGGGAACGAGCGCTGCTGCCGAAGCACCAAACGGTGTCGCAGCGGCAACAGTTCCGGGAATCGTGGCAAATCCGGTAATGAGGTTTGGCGCGCTCAGCGCTGCGAGAACCACCTCAGCCGAGGCAATTTGCAGCGGTTGATTCGGACGGTACGAAATCTCACCTTGCAATGCAATGCCGGCCGGTCCTTGTGTGTTGAACGAGAAGCCGTACAGCTTTCTGTCCATCGGGAACTCGGCGAAGTAGGACGCCGTACCCGTCTGCCCGACAGCTGCGCCGACGTTCAGATTGCCAAGCGCCGGAAGAATTAAGCCCGTCACAGCAGATGTTGGCGTACCTTTTATGGCGGAGAGAACAGGTGTACGGTTGTGATAGTTCACGTAATAGGCGCCGAACTCGGTGTTATTCAACTCGGAAGCAAGGTACTTGAACGCAACACCGTACTGACCATTGTCATTCGCGGTACGATCTGCAGTGCGCGGGACCCACACCGCTGCGGCAGGGTCAAATACGCCCAATACGCCCTGCACGGCGGGGCCCAGCCCCGGGGTGGTCGGCGGAATCGGATTGCCACCCACCCTGCCATTCAAATCTTTGCGACGACCAAAACTGACGATCAGCAGATTCGAATCATCGGACGCCACGTCGTTATTGCTGAAATAGGAACCGCGTGGATCGAGCTTGAATTTATCGTGATTGAAGAGCACGAAAGCTTCTACGCTGGCCGCTTTGGTGAGTTCCAGCGAGGCTGACAATGTGCTGGTCGGGATTAGCGCTTCTTTTATCTCGGAACCGGGGGTACGCAGCTTCGAAATATCAATTGAATTGATTACGTTGATGCTGTTCGGGATGAATGTCGATTCGCCCCAAGAAAGGACTTGCTTGCCGGCACGAATGTTAAGGTTCTTTCCACCTACGTCGAATGCACGTGCCACGTATGCATCGAGAATCTGTACGCCGTGTCCAAGGCGGTCCCGGCCTTCCGGACCAAGATTACCTGCGTTTCTCGCTTTCGTATCAACAAAATAGGTGCCGCGCACGAACGCGTTCCAGCCATCATATTTTGCCGAGAGCTCATGCGTGCCTTTGATCAGCTGCGAAAAGGCCTTGCCCTTTTTGTATGCCTGATTGCCATCGTCATCATTTACTGATCTTGAAACGCCGCCGTTGGCAAGGCCGATCAAGGTTGGGCTGGCATTCTCAGCACGAACCGAAACGCCGTATGAGAACGTTGAATCAAAGCTGCCACTGAACCCATTGTCATATGCGAACTGGATAGCGTTGGCATTGCCACTGAGCGCCAGCGCGACGGCGACGGTCGAAACTTTCAGTGCTGGTGAAAGTGCGCGAACGCGCTTGTTTAAGTTGCTCATTTAATGCTCTCCTCAAGGGTGGTATTGAAACTTGTATTTGGCTGTCACTTGGCACTGCGTTGCGCATAGTTGCGCCAAGTTGGCCCTCTTTTAAATACTTTACAGGAAATTGATTATTTGTAATCAAATTACGGTTGTTGCAGTGCAGCGTAAATACTGACGACTTGGTCAGTAACAATATAAAGGTGGCGATGTGCAGCGTTCTCTCTAGCGAAAGACATATTTAGCCCTGTGAGCCGATGCAAATTGTCATTTTTGCGGGTCGTTGTTTTTTTGCAACGCCACGTCTTTACATCGCTTCGAATAATCCGGCGGCGCCCATACCGGTGCCGATGCACATAGTGACCATTCCCCACTTTTGTTTGCTGCGGCGCATGCCGTGCAAAAGTGTGGCGGCACGGATCGCGCCGGTTGCACCGAGCGGATGGCCGAGCGCAATGGCGCCACCCTGTGGATTAATTTTGTCGGGATTCAAGCCAAGCTCCTTGATGACGGCCAAAGCCTGCGCAGCAAACGCTTCGTTGAGTTCGATCCAGTCGAGGTCATCGGCTTTGATGCCTGCTTGCTGTAACACCTTCGGAATCGCCTTGATCGGGCCAATACCCATGATTTCCGGTGGCACGCCAGCAACCGCGAAGGATACGAAGCGCGCGATTGGCTGCACGTTGTATTTCTTCAAGGCCTTTTCGCTCATCAACAACACGGCACCCGCGCCATCGGACATTTGCGAAGAGTTGCCCGCCGTCACGCTGCCGCGCGCAGCAAATACCGTGCGCAATTTCGCCAACGACTCCATCGAGGAGTCCGCGCGCGGACCCTCATCGGTGTCGGCCATCTTCTTTCTATGTTTGATCGAACCGCTCAGCAGGTCTGGCGAGGCAGTGTCGATTTCGTAGGCGAGAATCTCGTCCTTGAATCCACCGTTGGCGATGGCACGTGCGGCCTTCTGATGCGATGCCACCGCAAAGGCGTCCTGCTCCTCGCGCGTCACTTTCCACTGCTTGGCGACGTTCTCGGCCGTAATTCCCATGCCATAGGCGATGGCAACGTGTTCGTTGTTATGAAACACGCTTTGATTGAGCGCAATCTTGTTGCCCATCATCGGCACCATCGACATGCTCTCCGTTCCTGCCGCGATCACGACATCGTCGTCACCGGTGCGAATGCGGTCAGCCGCCATGCTGATGGCCTGCACACCTGAGGAGCAGAAACGATTGATGGTCACCGCCGG
>JANMZU010000884.1:0-2869 GCA_031383585.1 Betaproteobacteria bacterium | reverse complement strand
ACGGCGCGCGGTGTGGATTCGATCATATCCACCGGCGACAAAGACCTTGCGCAACTCGTGAACGACAGCGTGATCTGGTACAACACCATGTCCGGCGACAAGCTCTCGCCGCAGGGCGTGAAAGAAAAATTCGGCGTGCTACCCGACCGCATCATCGATTACCTGGCGCTGATGGGTGACACCGTCGATAACGTCCCCGGCGTAGAAAAAGTCGGACCGAAGACCGCCGCGAAGTGGATTGCCGAATACGGCTCGCTCGATGGCGTGATGGCCAATGCTGCCAATATCAAAGGTGTGGTGGGCGAGAATTTGCGCAAGGCGCTCGACTGGCTGCCCACCGGCCGTGTTCTGGTAACGGTGAAGTGCGATGTGCCGCTACCGTTCGACTTTGACACCATTGACCACAAAGAGCGGGACGTCGCCAAGCTCGACAAACTGTATGAAGGTTTTGGCTTCAAGGGCATGCGCGCCGCGCTGCACAAAGGCGCACCATCCCAAACGGGCACTCTCATTTCAAACCCGGATTCATCGGGTGAGAAATCTGCCTCTGCCGTTTTCAAACAAGCTGACAAGGATGCCGCAGCCACCCGCTGGTCCTCCGGCGAACCCGCCACCCAGCAGACCGCTTTTATCGCCACGCGCAACTACGAATGCATCAGTACCGATGAGCAGTTAGACAAGTGGATCTCGAAACTTAACGAGACGGCGTTAGTTGCCCTCGACACCGAAACCACCAGCCTCGACCAGATGCAGGCGCAGATCGTCGGCCTCTCGTTCGCCTGCGTCGCAGGAGAAGCTGCCTATTTGCCATTGCGGCACATCTATCCCGGCGCACCAGATCAGCTCGATTTCGACAAGTCGATTGCGAAGCTGCGACCGTGGCTGGAAGATGCGGCAAAGAAAAAGCTCGGCCAGAACATCAAATACGATCTGCATGTTTTTGCCAACCACGGCATTGCAGTGAAGGGCTATCAGCACGACACACTGCTTCAATCTTATGTACTCGAAAGCCATCAGCGTCACGACATGGAGTCGCTGGCCTCGCGCCACCTTGGCGTGACGGACACCATTTCGTTTGCCGATGTCGCCGGCAAAGGCGCCTCCCAAATCAGCTTCGATCAAGTCTCGATTGAGACCGCGACCAAATATTCGTCCGAAGATTCAGATATCACGTTGCAACTGCAGGGCGCGCTCTATCCGCAGATTGCTTCCGACCAAAAGTTGCGCTATGTGTACGAGCAGATCGAGATGCCGACTACGCAGGTGCTACTGACGATTGAGCGTAACGGCGTGTTGATCGACGGCGCCTTGCTGGACAAACAATCCAGTGAACTTGGCCTCAAGATGATGGAGTTGGAAGCCAAGGCACACGAGGAAGCCGGCCAGCCGTTCAACCTCGGCTCGCCTAAGCAACTTGCCGAAATCCTGTTCGACAAAAAAGGCATTAAGCCGCTAAAGAAAACCCCCGGTGGCGCGCCAAGCACCGATGAAGAAACGCTCGCCAAACTGGCAGAAGACCATCCGCTGCCAAAGATCATTCTCGAATACCGCAGCGTCGCCAAACTGAAGAGCACGTACACCGACAAGCTGCCGCGGATGGTCAACCCCAAGACTGGCCGCGTCCACACCAACTACGGGCAGGCGATTGCGGTCACAGGGCGCCTGTCATCGAACGACCCCAATCTGCAGAACATCCCCGTGCGGACCGCAGAAGGCCGCCGCATCCGCGAGGCGTTCATTGCGCCACCCGGCAGCAAGATTCTATCCGCCGACTATTCACAGATCGAGCTTCGCATCATGGCGCATCTCTCCGGCGACCCCGGCCTGCTCGATGCCTTTGCCAAAGGCGAAGACGTGCACCGCGCGACAGCATCGGAAGTGTTCAGCGTGCCGCGCGACCAGGTCAGCAGCGAGCATCGCCGCTATGCCAAGGTCATCAACTTCGGGTTGATTTACGGCATGAGCGCGTATGGATTGGCGAGCAATCTGGGTATCGATAATTCCGCCGCAAAGCAATACATCGACAAGTACTTCACCCGTTACCCGGGTGTGGCAGCCTACATGCAGCGCACCCGCACTGAGGCGCATGAGCGCGGCTTTGTTGAAACCGTATTCGGTCGCCGACTGTGGCTACCCGATATCAAGAGCGGTAATCAGGGCAGGCGACAAGGTGCCGAACGCGCGGCGATCAATGCACCGATGCAGGGGACGGCGGCGGATTTGATCAAGCTGGCGATGATTGCGGTGCAGGACTGGCTGGAGAGTGAAAAGCTGAGCACACGCATGATCATGCAGGTGCATGACGAATTGGTGCTGGAGGTGCCGGAGTCGGAGTTGGAACGGGTGAAAGCGAAGGTGCCGGAGTTGATGAGTGGGGTGGCGAAGCTGGATGTGCCGTTGGTGGCGGAGCCTGGGGTGGGGCTGAATTGGGAAGAGGCGCATTGACTGTGCATTTACTTGTATATCATAGTAATATACAAAGATGACTGATTTTTCAAGCGTCATTGGATTCGATTGGGACGCAGGTAACGCGAGGAAGAACGAGCGGCACGATGTCTCGCAAGCAGAAGCCGAGCAGATTTTTTCGGACAGTCATTTGTTGACAATGCAAGATGAAAAGCACTCCAGCCTCGAACTTCGTTACATTGCATTTGGTCGAACTGCTGATGAGAGACTTTTGCAAGTTGCATTCACACCGCGCGGGGACGAAACGCTAATTCGGATCATTTCAGCGCGCAACGCAAATCGGCGCGAAAGGAAAGCATATGAAAACCAAGATTAAGGTAACGCCAAAATTCAAATCCGAGGCGGAGGAACGTGCATTTTGGGAAAATCCAAACAGCACAAATCATCTTGACCTATCCAAACT
>JANMZU010000861.1:0-3750 GCA_031383585.1 Betaproteobacteria bacterium | reverse complement strand
CCGAGGTGAAGCAGCGCGTTGCCCTGTCGCGTAAACACTTGATCGACGACACAGCGCCAAGTGAGAAGTGAGCTGCACTGTTGCCGCACGAAGAGATATTCCCCTTTCCAGCCCATCAATGCACGCTGCTTCTTCACGCCGTCTGGATCTGATTCGTAATCCTGTATGAGAGTCACAAACCGATAGCGCTGTTTTCCAAGATCGACGGTAACGATGTACTCCGCACCGGTGTTCTGGCGCAACGTAACTACGACAGCCTGCTTGTCACTCTCGGACAACCGGGCGGCGGCGAGGTGGGACGTAAACGCTAAAACAAAAATTAGAAGGCACCGCAATAAACGACTCATTTGAATGGCCTGCGAAATTTGCAACGTTGATGACAGATAAAATTCAACTAACGGCGGATGCCCGCATTAGCCGTAAGCAACATCAGTTGGTAAGTTTAGCTTGAGCCGATCCACAGGCGTATCCTCAGGCATACAAAACGTGTAGCAGCGTGTACCAGAACGTGTCGATGAGGGAGCCCAGCATGAGCAGCCTTGATTCCTGGCGATCAGCCGGGTCCGAATTCCATTCCAAATACGGTCCGTTATTTACAAGACTCGAAGGCGCCGGGCCTGCGTTACTCTTTATCCATGGGTTTCCAACAGCGTCCTGGGATTGGGCAAAAGTCTGGCCCGCATTTACGCCACACTTTCATTGCCTCACGATGGACATGCTGGGCTTTGGCTTTTCTGCAAAGCCCCGCGACGCCGCTTATTCAATCGGCTTGCAAGCGGACCTGTTCGAGGCATTGTTGCGGCGTCAGGGCGTCGAGCAATACTGCTGCATCGCGCACGACTACGGCGATACAGTCGCGCAGGAACTCCTTGCTCGCCAAGGTAAAGGCTCACCACGCATGACGCGACTGGTGTTGCTCAATGGTGGCCTGTTCCCGGAAACCCATAGGCCACTACTACTCCAGACGCTGTTGGCCGGCCCCTTGGGTCCACTGCTGGCAAGGCTGACGACAAGAGCGAAATTCGCGGCCAACATGCAGCGCATTTGCAAAACACCGCTGGACGAGTCGGAAGTTGCTGCGATGTGGACGCTGGTCACGAACAATAACGGCTTGCAGGCGCTACCAAAGCTGATTGGCTATATGGCCGAGCGCAGAGTGCATCGTGCCCGCTGGGTTGGCGCTTTGCAAGATAGTGCCGTGCCGATTCGACTGATCGATGGCGTGGATGATCCAATTTCCGGTGCACATATGGTGGCCCGCTACCGGCAGCTGGTTCCGCATCCGGATGTGATAGAGCTCGCTGGTATTGGTCATTATCCGCAGCTGGAGGCGCCGAGTGAGGTCGTGAGCGCTGCATTGCCATTTCTGAAGGATTGCTAGGGCTTTCATGCTTTCGAGGTAGATCAAGCATTGGCGGGCCTTCGCGGCCCATTTCATGTGAGGAGCCGCACCAGATGGCGATCTGCACATCCGTACCGTAGCGGCGGCAATAGGCTCACCAGCAACGGAAAACCTCAGCGAACGCACCCGCCTATCAATGCGCAGGTGAAGCCACCGCACATTTGCGATAATGCGCGCACTTCCCTTTGACGACTGCCACCATGCTCCCATCGCTCCCGCCATTTTCTCCGATGCGTGACGCTTTTCTCGCTGATGAAACCCGTACGCTTGATCAACTGATCCCGATCGCAAAACTTGGCCCGGAGGAAAACAAGCGCGCAACTGCGACCGCGCGAGCACTTGTCCAGTCGGTACGTGCGCGCCAGCAAAAGCACTCAGGCATGCAATCGTTCCTGACGCAGTACGACCTCTCATCGCAGGAGGGCGTGTTGCTGATGTGCGTGGCGGAAGCGTTGCTGCGGATTCCGGATGCAGCGACGGCCGACAAGCTGATCAAGGATAAATTTTCACAAGGCGACTGGAAAAAACATCTGGGCGCTTCAGATTCCCTGCTGGTAAACGCGGGAACCTGGGGCATGATGCTCACCGGCAAATTGGTGGCGCCCACGTCTGACAGTTTTGCCGATGTAGGGGGGTGGTTGACCCGGCTGGCGGCGAAGGCTGGTGAGCCCATTGTTCGCGCCTCTTTACGTCAGGGTATGAAACTGATGGCGGAACAATTCGTCATGGGCCGCAATATCGCGGAAGCCTTGCAGCGCGCAAACTCGGATGATCAGGCCAGGTATCGCCATTCCTACGACATGCTAGGCGAGGCGGCAATGACCGCTCACGATGCCGAGCGCTATTTCGTTGCCTATCAGGATGCGATTAAGGCGATTTCTGCGGCAGTTAAACCCGGCCAAAGTGTATTCGAGGCGCCCGGTATTTCGGTGAAGCTGTCCGCGTTGCATCCACGCTACGAATTAGCCCACAAGGATCGCGTGATACAGGAGCTATTGCCCAAGGTGATGGCTCTTGCCGAGCAGGCGCGTGATGGCGGCATCGGTTTGACGCTGGATGCCGAAGAAACTGAGCGACTGGAGCTTTCACTCGAACTGTTTGCGGCCGTCTATGGCGATGCGCGATTCGCAGGCTACGAGGGTATTGGTCTAGCGGTACAGGCCTATCAGAAACGCGCCAGCCAGGTCATTGACTGGCTGATTGCGCTCTCTGCCAAGCACGGTCGGCGCATGATGACACGGCTGGTGAAGGGTGCATATTGGGATACCGAGATCAAGCGTGCACAAATGCAGGGTTTCAGTGGTTACCCGGTCTTTACACGCAAAGCGAATACAGATGTGTCGTATCTTGCCTGCGCGGCAAAAATGCTGGCGCGACCCGATGTGTTCTACTGCCAGTTTGCGACGCACAACGCCCACACCGTTGCCACCATACTCGAACGTTCTGGAAATGAGGAGGGCAAAAAACACTTCGAGTTTCAGCGTCTGCACGGCATGGGTATGGAACTCTACGAAGAAGTTCTGGACACTCACAAGGCCGCGTGCCGGGTGTACGCGCCCGTGGGCACCCACGAAGATTTGCTCCCCTATCTGGTCCGCCGCCTGCTCGAAAATGGTGCCAACTCGTCGTTCGTCAACCTTATCGCCGATCCGGATGTTTCAATTGACGACGTAATCAATGATCCGATCAAGGCTTGTGAAGCGAATCCGCAGAAGGCCAATGCGAAACTGCCGTTGCCAAAAAATTTATTCCTCGCATCCGATGTTAGCCGAATGAATTCCGCCGGTTTCAGTTTTGCCGACGTAGCCGCCACCGAGGCTTTGTATTCGGCAATGGCTACGACGATTCAGCGTAGCGACTTCGTCGCCAAGCCTTTGATTGCGGGCGATGCAATGCGAGGTGCGCCCATAGATGCAATAAGCCCCACGACGCTGGCCAAGATCGGTGTAGTGGAAGAGGCTGACGACCAGTTGCTGGATCTGGCGTTGGACATTACTTCTAAATGGCCTGGGCTCCCCGGTGTGCAGCGCGCCGAGATTCTTGAACGTGCGGCGGACTTACTGGAACAACGGCACGCGTTCTTTATGGCGCTGTGTGTCGGTGAAGCGGGGAAGACCTTGCCTGACGCCTTGGGTGAAGTCAGGGAGGCTGTCGACTTTTGCCGCTACTACGCCGCACTTGCACGCCAGCACTTTGCCGCACCACTTTTTCTGCCCGGGCCGACTGGCGAAAGTAACGAGTTATCGTTGCACGGGCGCGGCGTGTTCGCGTCGATTTCGCCATGGAATTTTCCGCTCGCTATATTTCTGGGGCAGATTGCTGCAGCGTTTGCGGCAGGCAACGCCGTG
>JANMZU010000824.1:0-3240 GCA_031383585.1 Betaproteobacteria bacterium | reverse complement strand
CCCGACGGCAGGGCGCTGGAGATTCGCGGCGGCCCGATGCCCCGCGGCGGCTTTATTACCACCTACACCGACATCAGCAGTCGTCATGAGGCCGAGGCTGAAATCCAGCGCAGTGCAGAACTGCTGCGCGGCGCGATAGAGACGATTGACGAAGCGTTCGTACTGTTCGATCCGGATGACCGGCTGGTGTTTTGTAACGACAAGTATCGCGAGATATTCGCGACGACCGCTGACCTGATCGTCCCTGGCGTCTTGTTTGAAGAGCTGGTACGGAAAAGTGCAGAACGGGGCCAGCGGCCCGCAGCCGAAGGCCGCATCGACGAATGGGTTGCCGAACGCATGGCCCAACACCGCGCTGGCAACTCCACACTTGTACAGCAGCTTGCCGACGGCCGAAGCCTGCGCGTGATCGAGCGCAAGATGCCCGACGGCCACACGGTGGGTTTTCGCATCGACATCACCGAGATGCTGCGCGCCACCGAAGCCGCCCAGGAGGCCAAGATTGCTGCAGAAGCGGCGACCATGGCCAAGAGCCAGTTCCTGGCCAATACCAGCCACGAGATCCGCACGCCGATGAATGCCATCCTCGGCATGCTCGCGCTGCTACGCAAAACCGACCTCACCGCACGACAGGCCGACTATGCGAGCAAGACCGAGGGCGCCGCCCGCTCCTTACTTGGCCTGCTCAACGACATCCTCGATTTCTCCAAGGCCGATGCCGGCAAGATGACGCTGGACCCTGAGCCGTTTCGACTCGACCAGCTGCTGCGTGAGCTTTCGGTCATTCTTTCGGCCAACATTGGTGTTAAGCCTGTCGAAGTGCTGTTCGATATCGATCCGAACCTGCCACGCCACCTGATCGGCGACGCAATGCGTTTGCAGCAGGTGCTGATTAATCTGAGCAGCAATGCCATTAAATTCACCAGCGCAGGAGAGGTCGTTGTGTCGATCGCCGTCGCTGCACGCGAAACAGCTGCCGTCACGCTGGAGATTGCGGTGCGCGATACCGGCATCGGTATTGCGCCGGAAAACCAGGCGAAAATCTTCAGCGGCTTTACGCAGGCGGAGGCTTCCACCACCCGGCGCTTTGGCGGTACTGGTCTGGGTGTTGCTATCAGCCAGCGACTCGTCGCACTGATGGGTGGCGAGCTGAAACTCGATAGCACACTGGGTGAGGGTAGCCGCTTCCATTTTTCGGTTACGTTGCCGGTGGTTGCTGAACCCGCAAACGATACAGCCGCAAAATCCACTTTCCGCGCACTCGTCGTCGATGACAATCCGACCGCGCGCGAAGTGCTGGAACGCATGGGTCACTCGCTGGGCTGGATGGTGCACGTTGCCGACAGTGGCGAACACGCACTCGACATATTGCGCGCGCAGAATGCCGCTGGTACTTCGTTTGATGCGGTTTTTGTTGACTGGCAAATGCCCGGGCTGGATGGCTGGGAAACCAGTCGTCGCATCCGCGATATCGGCCTCAATGGCGCGGCACCGGTCATTGTGATGGTCACCGCGCATGGCCGCGAGAAGCTGGCCGCTTACAGCGAGGCGGATCAGGCAATGCTCGACGGTTTCCTTGTCAAGCCTGTCACGGCATCAATGCTGCTTGATGCCATCGTGGATGCGCGCTCCGAGAGCGCACAACCTCATTTCTCGCTACCCGGTGCTCCCGTTACTGGCAAACGGCTGCTGGGAATGCGCCTGCTCATCGCCGAAGACAACCTCAACAACCAGCAGATCGCGCGCGAACTGCTGGAGGACGAGGGCGCAATCGTGCAGATCGCCAACGATGGTCAAGAGGCGGTAGATGCAGTAGCCAATGCAGAGCCCATGTTTGATGTCGTGCTGATGGACCTGCAGATGCCGGTGATGGATGGCTTTGGCGCAACAAGGCTCATTCGCCAGCTTCACACATTGCAATCGCTGCCGATTGTGGCGATGACCGCCAACGCCATGGCCGCGGATCGCGAGGCGTGCCTGGCTGCCGGGATGAATGACCATGTGGGCAAACCCTTTGACCTCAATCATCTGGTCAGCGTGCTGCAACGACACGCCGGACGTGAACAAACGCCGGTTATCGAAACACCATCCATTGTGGCGGCGCTGCCAACCGCGATTCTTGACGCGGCCGCGGCTGCGAATGTGGATATCGGCGCCGCACTGGAGCGCATTGGCGGGAGCCTTGAACTTTATCAGCGCATGCTACGGACCTTCACCGGAGATCTTGCCAAGATGCCGGCAAAACTCTCAGGGTGGATCGCCGAAGGCGACCTGGAATCTGCGCTGCGTCAATTTCATACACTCAATGGGGTGGCGGCCACGCTGGGTGCCACGGCCCTCTCCGGGTCGGCCGTCAGCTTTGAAAAGCAGCTTGGCACGCAGCTTACAGCGGGCGAAGCGGAATTAATCACAGGACAGGCAAGTGCCACTATTCACGCCGCCAGTGCCAGCCTAACAACACTATTGCGCGCGCTGGAACCAGAACAAGCGCCATTAGTTGCTTCCAGCGGACAACTCGACGCCAGCGCCTTTCTCGCCGCGCTACGCAAGATGACAGGGCAGCTGGAAAGCGCTGACATGGCCGCCACTGACGCGATGACCGCGCTGCAGCGCGAATTTGGTGATGCGCTGGGCACCGGGCTGCAACCCATGGACGACGCGATCAACGCACTCGATTTCCAGCGCGCGCTCTTTCTGTGTGATGAACTGATCAAAAAACTCACCAAGGCCGAGGTAGCATGAACGCACTTTCACGCAACGAATCAAATTTCATTTCCAGTGTGCCGGGCATGCAGGCACATCGCCCACGCCTGCTCGTCGTCGACGATCAGCCAATCAATATTCAGGCGCTCTATCAGGCGTTCTCCGCTGACCATCAGGTCATCATGGCCACCGGCGGCGAGCAGGCGCTGGCGTTGTGCGTTAGCCAACAGCCGGACCTGATGTTGCTGGACGTGATGATGCCCGACATGGATGGTTTCGAAGTATGCCGCCGACTCAAAGCCGATGCGACGACGCGTGACATTCCGGTCATTTTCGTCACTGCCCACACCGATGAAGTGGCCGAAACACGCGGGCTGGCGATCGGTGCCGTTGATTTCATTTCCAAACCGATCAATCCGAAGATCGTGCGTGCCCGCGTCAAGACGCATCTGACGCTAAAGGCGCAGTCGGACGTGTTGCGCCAGTGGGTCTACATCGACGGGCTGACAGGGGTGCACAACCGGCGCCACTTCGACG
>JANMZU010000762.1:0-9325 GCA_031383585.1 Betaproteobacteria bacterium | reverse complement strand
GTGCCCAATGGCCATTTCGCGATCAGGCCGGGTCTGTGACGACACAGACCCCGTCACAAAGCAAAAAGCCGCCCATTGGGGCGGCTTTCGGCCGATTCGTAAGTTGTTGTTTTTGATCGAGAATCTTTGGTTGCGGGGGCGCGATCTGATCGTTTGTTGGCGAGTGTACGACGGATCAGGCTGACGCCAGAAGGATGAGCCCCTGTCTGGTTTAGGTGGGCCCTCCGACAGCTTCTGTCATGTCGATACGGGTTAAGCAAGTTCGGTTGACGATCGCCTAGTTCGCACCGGGGGCGTACAAGCATGACGAGGGTCAAAACGCGTGCGTGGCGAGCCCTCGCATAGTCGCTCCAGCCTCCGCCGAAATGGAACCGCTTCGGGGAAGGAAGTGCCACCGGTCTACCAACCGACTTTGTCCGCAATGATCGTGTAGGCGACGCCGACGACCCCTGCCAAAGCGACAAGGTTGATCACCATCTCCTTCAACCAGTGCATCAACTGGCCCGACGCCGCACCCACCACCTTGCCAAGTTCCTGCAGGTCCTCGATGTAGCCGACTATGGCTTTGATGTGCCTTGACTTCATGTTTTCCCCCAGAAAGGCGGTCTCGACGCATCGATTGTCGGAACCCCGGCCTTGCTAAACCACCGATTGATCCTGGGGGCTCAACCACGAGACTGGTGCTGGCAAGAATTCTTGGTGGCAAAAGCTTGCACGATTTTTCAGTAGCTTGCCCTGTCAAACCTGAGTAGTGTCAAGTTTTCCCACGAGCACTGGGTGCCGACGCTCCGCGTGCATCACCAAGTCGTGTCTCTCTTTTCAGGATCCAGCATGCGCTCACGACTCTCACCGATAGCCATCTCTACGATTCCCGTGCTGCTCGCGCTGAACGTCGCGACTGGTTTGCTGGTTGGCATGCTGAAGTTGCCTGTATACCTCGATGCTATTGGCACATGTTTAGCCGCGCTCTTGCTCTATCCACTTGGCGTCACAGGCTTGGTAGCGGCGCTGGTGGTGGGCGCGGGTAGTTTCATCATTGCGGGCATTCTTTTCAATCCGGTGCTATTCTGGTTTGTTGGCACCCAGATCGTGATAGCGGTGTATTCCTACGCTGTTTTTGCGAGGCACATACACAGCCTGAACAACCCAACGGCTTTTAAATTGGGGGTGATTGCGGTTATGCACGGCTGCATTCTTGGCTTAATTTGTGCGGTCGTGAATGCGCCGGTGGTGGCTCTGGTTTTCGGTGGAGTTACTGGCAGTGGTGTTTCCCTCGTGGCAGCGTTGCTCCTGAAGGCAGGCCAGTCACTCTGGACCGCGACACTCAACTTCGGGCTGTTGACCGAGCCCTTGGACAAGTCTCTTCAGTGTCTCGCCGCCGTTCTCGTCTACCGATCCCTCGCACGTGCTGGCATCAGGATTGCGTAGCCCCATAGCTCCGTAATCATGCCCTGCAGCGCCGCCGCGCAACCGAGAATGGCCAGCCAGATGACTATCGACCTCGCGGCGAACTTACGTAGCCGATTGTGGCTGTCTCTGGCTGGTCTGTCGCTCGGCGCGACAACACTGCCTTGGTGGCAGGCATCCTTGATCGCCCTCGCCCTATTGCCATTGCTCCTCGTTACTGGGCAAGCACATCGAATGTGGCGATTCGGACGGCTGGTGCTGGCGCCCGTGTTTATCGTCTATGCGCTTGCCTGGGGACTCATTGTCCAAGCTGGTCCCGGGCAGGCTCCAGGTACCAGCGTCAGTGCCGGGATGATGCATGCGATTGCTTTCTCGCTGCGAATCGCCATGCTTGGCGAATTGGCAATTCTCCTTTGGGGCTCTCTATCACCAAGGGATTTGATTGCGCTGCTCGGTCGGCAGTTGCCGTTTGCGGATGACAAGGCAGCGACTCCGCCTCCAGGCTCCGCTCGCCATCAAGCACAGGTAATGGTGGCCATTGCTGTGTTTAGCTATCACTTCTTGATCTCCGAGGTCCAGCAAACTGTTCAGGCCCTCGCTGCACGTGGAGAACTTCGCCGGCACTCTCTACTGGACAGGTTTCGAGCCGTTCCCGTTGTTATGAGCAATTTGTGGATTAGTTCTCTCAGGACCGCAATTCGCCGCGCTCACTTAAAGTGGATTCCCCAGTCAACATTATCTCGCGCTGTATGGCAGGACACAAAGTACGCCACAAGCAAGCGGCACAGCCTGCTGCTGAACGCCCTAGCGCTGAGTTTCAGCGCGTCTGTATTAATCCACGTCATGTAGGGACGACCATTGGAAGTCGTTCCTGGACTCACCTTCATCCAAGGCCCAAATTTCTCGGGCCGCACTGCGCTTCTCGAACGGCTGTGCAAGGTGGGCAAAGAAGCGGGTCCCCACGATCTTCGCGTTTACCTCTCTTCTTCGCCCCTTGAATGCCTCTCTGGCCTCGCGGTTCAAGTCGGAGTGGAATTAAGGATGCATGGTGAGTGCATTGATTCCGACTTAGAGAATGTTCTTGAAATCCCGCCATTGTTGGAGCGATCACTTTGGACGCTTTCAGGGGGCGAACTGGCAAAGGTCGCGGTTGCTTGCGCCCTTCGACTAGAGCCACGTTGGTTAGGCATCGACTGCGCACTCGAAGAACTCGATGGCGAAGCGAGGCGCACGCTATACCGAGCAATGGGACGGACAACGAGCACTCGCATCGTCGTTGCGGATAATCGTCTGCTTAGTTCCACAGCCGGGCCCTCAGAGCCAAGCCGTGAAGTCCAGCCTCCGCGTAGCTACCTTGACCAAGCCACTCAGGGTGAACAAAACATCGCGCCGCGCTCGACAATCTTCACGAGAATCTATGACTCGCCATTCGACGAGCCCGACGTCACCGAGCACATGGTCGCAGTGAACACCCAACTACGATTAGCTGCCACAGGTCAAGCCAAACACCTTCGCCCGCAGGCCAACGCTATCTCAGATGCTCTCAAACCCGTGAAGAGCGGACGAATTGACATTTGCGACCTTACTTTCCGATATTCGGACATAAACGTTCTTGATGGCGCATCAATGCAAATGCAATCGGGAAACGTTTACTACCTAGACGGAAAGAATGGAGCTGGTAAGACAACTCTGGCGAATTTGCTTTGCGGAGTAATTTCGCCGAGATCCGGGAAGATTCTGTTCGATGGCGGGCGCTACGAACCCTGGACGACAGGAAATCAAGTTGTAGCCATGCACTTTCAGAACCCGGATCTGGGACGTACTCGGGAAACACCGCGTGCTCAGTGCAAGAGCATGCGATCAAGAGTTGGGCCGTATTTGCAGAAGAAAGTCGAAGATGGAGATAGCGACGAACTGCACGCGTGGGCACGTGCAATGGGGATGGAGAGCGTGATGGACTCGCAGACAATTTCACTACCTTACGTATTGAGAAAGCGCGCTGATCTGCTTGCATGCCTATCTAGCGGCGCGCCCTGGTACTTTCTTGATGAGCCCACGCTAGGACAAGATGAAGAGTTCGTCGCCCATCTATCGACGCTAATCAGAAGTATGACAGCGGCAGGTGCTGGGCTAATTGTCGTTGCGCACGAGAATCCTCTAAGGCGGCACTTGAAAGGCTTTGATATTCAACTTGAGCTCGGGCAGCTTCGCAGCAGGAGTAGATAGTTTTCACCGCACGGCTAGGATCCTAGTAATTGAGTGCCGATGCGGAATTCCAATGTGAGGATGAATGTCCAACAACAAGGTATCTGCTTCGAACTGGATTTTTAGTCCGGCCTCATCCATCAGATCCAAATATGCACTGTGCGAAAGTAGGGTTGGGGAAAATTCTGGCTCATGGCCACTCAGGTCTTGGAATGTGTCGTTGAACGACGCGAAGGCCAATACACCCTCCTCACGAAGGACCGACCGGAGCATCCGTACCATCGAATTAATTGCATCCTTGTCTTGCAAGCAATGAGCCACACCTGTGGAAACGGCAATATCTTGGCTTCTCTCTTTTTGCTGAAGCAGAAACGCCTCTGCGTTCTGATGCACCCAGCGAATCGTTGACAAGCCCTTAAAATGCCTCTGCCCATTAAGTAATGCAACGGAAGATCCATCCACTGCCTGCACTCGAAAGCCTTTCCTAGCGAGAAATGCAGCGTTCTTCCCTTCCCCGCATCCGACGTCGACCGCTGATCCGGGAGCTACCATTGACGCCGCACGAACCACCAATTCACTCGGTTCAGTACCCCAAAAACATGGGCACTCACGATACCCACGGTCGTAGCCATGACCAATGTCATCGGCCATGATACTTTGCCCCCTCAACATACAACGCGTCTACGAAGTCCCATACGTCTTGGGCAATCTCCTCTACCGCCTTGTTTGCCACGTCCGGCATTGCCGCTCCAAATTCTGGATACCGCTGATGATGAGCGGCCGCATCGGCAGCTAGGATCGCAATATTCTTGAGAACAAACTCTTCAATCTCACTTGAGTCTTGCGGTGAATAACTTTGACTGGCCTTCCGCCGAGTTGTGGTTGAGAGGATCCAATGACGAACCGCGATGGCCTGAAGGCGTGGGTGGAGTGCGTAAATTCTGGGTTCTGATTCAGTTAGCATAGCGTCAATCACCAGAGCCTGAACAATGCCACATGCGAGCAGAGAAGTGGTGAGGCGAATGTCAGGAAGCGGAACGCTGTCGCGTTTGTTATCGAAGTTGATCGGAAAGCCCGACCGACGAATCACTGCAACGGTCGCATTATCCTTGGATTTAACTAAGCTACCACTCAAGACGACATCAGGAGCAGGAAACTCATGGATTAACTGCTCGTATTGATCTGACATTTTAAGTAGTGCGCAGAATTCAATGTCGCCAGATGAACAGCTAATGAAATTCAACGGTGATTCCTTCGTAAGGAATCTTTGGAGAAATCGACTTCGGATCAGATTCTGATCAAGCCCAGCAAATACGTCACGACCGGTGCATCCCAGAACTATGTCATTCTTGCAAACAGCATCAAGCATGGCCGCAGGATCGACCTGATCAAGCGCTTCAATGTTCTCGGTCGGATGGGCCAGAATCAACCGCCTGTGCACGCTCTTTCCAAGGGCCCCATTGGACCCCAACACAAGAATTCTTGCACCTCGGAAGATTTCACCTTCGACTACCCCAGCTGTCCTTTTGCTTAGCGCCATTGCAATCAGAGGGCTCTCAAGTCGCTGTTTCGCCCACGACTGAGCGACGTTTACTATCGGAAATCTCAAAGTCGAAAGATTTGACATCTTCTTGATGCCACTGGTCGTCAGCTCCACTCCCGCAGCTATTGAAATATCGCGACATCTCGTGATTTCATCATGCATACTATTTGCGCGCTCAAGTAATGCGCCGCCATCGTCAACAATTAAATAGCGACCGGGCACAAGCGCGTCAATCATACGGCTCACCATCGCCTGCAGCGCGTCATCCCATTGACCAATCCTTACCTGAACATCCGCCAACTCCTGGTTGCCTTCATGGCTGAAGCCATCAACCTCAATACCATCGTGCCGCATTGCCCACTTCACTTCATCCGATGTGGAATATGCTTTGCCGCGCAAAGTGACGCTCTTGACGGCACGTGTTCTCAGACATTGCAACGACAACTCGTGAATGCATCTCAGTAGATGCTGCACTCCGATCAAATCACAATCTGTCCCGCGAAGTCGCCGCTTCGCAACCGAAAGGAGTCGATCTACGAAAAAGCTGGACTTAAATGCAAAAGTCAGTTTCGCATTTCCGCGGAAGTTCTTGGCCAAGCCCGCTTTCAGAAGTCCGTTGCCTTCAATGAACTCACAATCCGTTAGCGTCGTATCAAATACTGAGCGCATGAGTTGCGAAAGACATTCCATGCGCTTATTCGGCGGCCTCACAAAATCATAGGCCTTGTCACAAGTTATGATGCAGTTTCCTAGCTCGTCTGTTTGAGCTCGCCACGATACTGCTCCGAGATTAGTAAGAAAAGTATCAAATACGCTTCCGGCGCTTGCGGGAATCAAGCCCCACGAAACATCATGCCATCCGAACACTGTAGGCAGAAACAGGACGCCCGCCTCCTTTCCACCTTTGTGACGAACCAACCTAATTCTGTTAAGTCGGTCGACTGCATCCTTCAATTGAGGTGGCTCCTCCTTGCTTAGACCGAGAACAGTAGGAAGTTGGTGCCACCGGTCAATGGGAAGCCAAACAATTTCATGTTCAATGAAGTTGCTTTGAACTAATGCCTCGATCTCCGGTCGAGTTGGCTTGGCTGGTCGAAACCGGTAATGATCGGCACGCGCACGTGAGAGCGCGTGCTGATAGTCAACAATGGTCGATTCAAGCAGGAATGTTCGACAATATGTGACTCCTTCGGGTCGGTGGTTTACTCTGGCAAAGAGCTTGGCAGGAAGCACCAGCAACTGGACATAGTCTTCTTTGAGTGCGGTGCGAAGTCTCGCTCCGATTGCATCGGCGAGTGATAGATCACCCTCTTCGATCGAAGTTGCGCCGGCAAGCCAGCGCAGATAGCCAGGATTTGTTGGCTTGGGAAACTCAAATCCAAATTTGCTTCCCGGCGTTAATTCATACGGAGAGTTAACGCGGTCATTTAGAAACTCAAACGCACCAACCAATGCGCCGGAACGCGCGATATAGCGTGGAAAGCGCTCAGTAGAATCGCCTTCCAAAACCTCTAGCAGTCCCCGAACCACCAAAAGCACACCAAGTTCAGGATAAGGCGGAAGCGGAGGGAGCGATTCTCTGTATTTCAAGTTGATCAAAATTGGTGAACCGCAGCTGTCTTCCCCATCAACTTGCAGTTGCGCAGAAATGGTTTGGGCCAAACTCGGAGCCACTCGCCATACGAGCGAAATCGCGTCCGTCCAAGTAATTGGTTGGCCCTTGCGGATCTTGGTCATTCCGTCCTCTTACTGCCACTTGAATACAGCTGGCGCGGGTGAAAGTTTCTTCAGTTCCGCGACTAGTTTTCCTTGAATTTCTACTCGGCGGTCCAGGCGACTTGTAGGTAAGTTCAACGAATATGCGCCAAGTACCTCGGCACCCCTTCCATTCTTGGCGCCGTTACCGATGAGGCAAACACACGTTTTTACAGTCGACGATGGTGAGGGGGAGCGGGGGGCGGGGATTACCCCGTTGATGAGGGCATGGCTTGCCTCCTTGCACTCGGCGGCAAGTGTCCCGCCCACGGAATTCGGTGGTAAGAGAGGCCTGGGGCACCCACCGCGACTCGGGCTCGAGTTCGTCGGCACCAATGGTCGACGAACCCCCGATTTGCCTTTGCTGCGACGGGTACATATGTTTTCACAGACTGATGCTATCTTGTTCGCCAGAAGCGAGGTTAGTTTGGTACAGCGGTCGTCTTGCATTTCCCTTAGCCCGGGGGGACTAACAGCAGACGGAGACTCTCGCTCATATACAGAACCGCGATGAGAGAGTCCAAAGAGCAGGCCCATGCGTGGGTTCAGGTCAGCCAGATTGACGACGGTGGGTTGCCGACGGTCGTCGCTGACAATGAGGAGGGCGCAGTCAGTCACTCTGCTGGTGTCCAAGGTAGTCAGCGCCACAGCCGAGTTCTCCCCTTCGCAGTGATTTTGTAGCCCCCGTCTTCTTCCGCGAGCAAGCCGCTCTGCTCGCACAACATCAGCGCGTGGTCCAGCTTGTCAGCAGACATGCCCGGCAGCGGCAGTCGCGCAGCCTTATCAAAGCGCTCGAGGCCGTAGTCGCCCATGACGAACCGGAACCGATTCTTGCCGTCGAAGGGAATGGAGCGGCTGCCGACCACGTCGAAATGCCTGAGCACGATCCAATCCTTGATGACATGCCGAAGAAAGGTCTCGATGCTTCGGTCGCTGAAGCGAACCACGGCATCCTTCAGGCGAAGCAGGGAGCAAGCATCGCCGTCCGAGCGCATTGCTTTCAAGGCGTCGAGGTTCGTTGACAGGTTGGCCGTCTCCACGGCGCAGAAGATGAGTCCGATGTAGGCGTTCGCGACCGCGTCGCAGTTGCCCTCATCGTCGACATCCAGCGTTGCCTTGTCATTGAGCCGATTGATGTGCACGAACACATCCGCATCGTTCTCGTCGTCGGTGTTCTCCGGCTTCCACTTGGCGGCCGCCTCATACAGGCTTCGCTGCGCGCCTTGGATCTCTCGAAAAACCTCTCCCATCTGGGCAACGCCCTCACGCACATCATCGTGGAGATATGCGCGCCCTGCGACTGCCAACTGGGCGACGCAATCCTCGAGCGCCTGGCTTCCGCCGTCGATCTCTCGTTGGGCAATCCAGCGCTCGACAACGCAGTACAGAGCTTCGAGGCAAAGCCGCTGGAGTTGCCGCACCTGGAGCACCGCCCACCAGGCCTGAACCCGCTCCGTGCCTCCGCCGACCACCGATGTGCCATCGGCGGCCACACCGCGGGCCATGCACGCACGAATCTCGACCGAAGATGCTTTCGCAGGCCGGCCAACGGCCTCGTTGGCGTTGCAGACCGCCGCCACGGCTCGATGAAGGAGCTGCAGCGTCAGCCAACGTGCTCTCTCGTCATTCGTCGCAGCCTCAGGCAACTCCTTTGGGAAGAAACTCGAAAGGAAGGCCCGTCTTTCGGCGGCAGAGGGCTTGGTCACGTCAAATGCCGGCGCGAGCCCCACGACGTTACTGCGCCGTGCTGTCGCACGGTCCGGCGCCTTCAACCAACGATAGCCTGGCAAATCGCGAGCGGCTTCGTCGAAGGCGTCGGCAAGCGCGTCACCGAATGGCAGGCATCCGTACGTGCCAGCCGAGCGCGCTTCCAGGAAATGCAGGCCGCTCGTCAGGCTGGGCTTGTAAGTCGGTGCGTCGAACAGGGTGGCCTGGCTTGTGCCAAAGGACTCGAACTTCAACTCTACCGGCTTGTCGTTCGACGGAAATACTCGGGTGTTGCCGGCAAGTCCTTGCGCACCTTGGTTCGCCCAGACCAGTGAGAGCTCGACCTTCTCGATGGCCGCACCATATAGGGCGCGCGCTTCCTTGTCGGTCTTTGCGGCACCCCGCTCAAGGGCGAGCGCCACTTGCTTGGTCATCCAGCAAATCGCGGAGTAGACGCGGATGTGCCGGACGTAGTTGTTGAACCCCGGGAACGCCGAGTTGTAGAGGCGGTCATTCGTCGGCGCGAGGCCGAGCGGGTCGTCTCCCACAACTTCTCGCTGGACGGCGTCGGCGTAGGTCGGGGCGTCACGCATCGCCAAGCTCGTGGAGTGCTGCTTCGAGTCGTTCGGGCTGTTCGGAGAAGAGGAGCAGCCTGTTAGCTGCCACGATCCTTCATAAATCACCGCACGGTTCATTGCCCAGTGTGTG